>NZ_JBPKJP010000140.1:0-8160 GCF_051217035.1 Lysobacter sp. 1R34A | reverse complement strand
GGGGTCCCGGCGGCCCAGGCGGCCCGCGCGGTCCTGGCGGCCCCAAGTCGCACACCGGCCCGCGCAAGCCGTTCAAGCCGCGCCCGCCGCGCTGACTTGAGCTGAGGGGTGATGCCCCTTCTCTCGCGTTCGGGGGAAGGGGCGGAAGAGCCAGCCGGCCGGATGAGGGCGCGCAAGCTGCCCCTCTAACCCGCACCCCGGCCCGAACGCCTGGCGTTCGCGCGTTCGCACACGCGCGAGCCAATGGCTCGCAAGCGGCGTTCGCTCACCCCGCCAGCGGGAGAGGGAGTTGAGCGCAGGCCGCCGCCGCGTCCACACCAGAAGTCATAAGCCGATCATCGCGTATCGGCGCCGATCTTTGGCATAGTCGCAGCGTAGTCGCTACGCCGCCGCACATGCCCCGCATCCTGGTCTTCCAACACGTCGCCGCCGAACCGCTGGGCACGCTCGATCCCCTGATCCGGCGTCGCGGCCATCGCATCCGTTTCGCCAACTTCGACCGCGACCCGCAGGCGCAGCCCAACGTCGACCGCTACCGCGGCCTGATCGTGCTCGGCGGGCCGATGAACGTCGAAGACCAGGCCCAGCGCCCGCACCTGCGCACCGAACTGCTCGCGATCGAACGCATGCTGGAACAAGGCAAGCCGGTGCTCGGCATCTGCCTCGGCGCGCAATTGCTCGCCCACGTCCTCGGCGCACCGGTGCGCAAACACCACCGCCCCGAGATCGGCTGGTACCCGCTGCAGACCACCGAGGCCGGCCATGGCGACCCGGTGCTCGCACCGCTGGCCGGCACCGCGCCGGTGTTCCAATGGCACCGCTACAGCTTCGAAGTGCCGCAGGGCGCGCACCACCTCGCCCGCACCGACACCTGCGAGCAACAGGCCTTCCGCTGGGGCGACAACGCCTACGGCTTCCAGTTCCATCTCGAAATGGACGTGCCGCTGATCGAACGCTGGCTGGGCAATCCGGTCTATCGCGAAGAACTGGCCGAACTCGGCCACGACACCAGCGAAGCGGCGATCCGCGCCCAGACCCTCGAACACATCCACGCCATGCAGACCCGCGCCGACGCGGTGTTCAACAACTTCCTGGACCTGATCGGCCAACCACAGCGGCGCTACACCCTGCCCTCGCGCGAATGGGTCTGACCCTCGCCGCTTCAGCAACCGCAGACCCGCTCCAAGGGGTAGGAGCGGCGCAAGCCGCGACCGCGTGGGTTCCGGTTGCGTCGTTAATGACGACTGAGACGTTCTTCGGTACCCGCGTAGTTAAAGCACCTGGCTGCTAAATCAGGGGCGATGGTTCGAGTCAAGGCCGCCCGCCTTCATCACAAGGATAATCGGCAGCAGCAAAAGCTCCTTGCTTTACTTCCACGCGAGGAGATCTAACAATCATTCAATCCAAAGCCCGCTTCGTGGTCCGCCTGGATTCTGGCCTTAGACGGGTTTGGCCAAAAGGCCAGCGCACCCCTGCGATGCAATCGGCATCTTTAGTCCAGATGGCGGAGCTAATACATGGGTCAAGAGTACATCGTTCATCTACGCGAATCGGACCTCCAATCGATTCGGAGAAATCCTTTTGGCCCGAATACAGTAGATGCATTGCTCCAGAAGATTCCCTGTTATGTCGGGAAGTCGGAGGACGGGGCGGTCTTTTTTTTCAGCGTTGACAAAGTCACTGAGGGCCGCTGGCCGAGCAACATCAGCAAAGAGGAGCAGCGGCTCGTGATTTGTGCATACGATTCAGGCGACCTTCGATGCATACGCACCTTTTTGTTCGACCAACTCATGGATATTTGCGGACGCTTCGAAATTGAAGATGCCTGAACCGGGTCCCGACGACTGTCGATCGAGCGTTCTACAACCCCAACCCACTCTGGAACCACCGCTCGCTCCCATTCAACGGATCGGCGAACCGCAACGAGCGCGCCAGCAGTTTCAGCGGTCGCGCGTAATCGTCGGCGAGCGCCTGCGGCGCCAGGGGGTAGAACGGGTCGTTGAGGATCGGTGCGCCGAGGGCGGCCAGATGCACGCGCAGTTGGTGTTTGCGGCCGGTCACCGGTTCCAGGGCGTAGCGCCAGACCGGGCCGCCGCGGTCGATGACGTCGATTCGGGTCTCGCTGTTGGGTTCGCCTTCGGCCTCGCACATGCGGAAGAACGGCTCGCCTGCGACCAGGCGCGAACGCCGCAGCAAAGGAAACTGCAGGTCCGGCAGGGCCGGCGCCAGGGCTTCGTAACGCTTGTGGATGCGGCGCTCGCGAAACAGGGCCTGATAGGCCGCTCGCGAGGCCGGGTCGTGCGAGAACAGGATCACGCCGGCGGTGCCGCGGTCGAGCCGGTGCAAGGGCACCAGGTCGGGTTCGTCGTAACGCCGGATCAGTCGGGCCAGCAGGGTCTCGGCGACGAAGCCGCCGGACGGGGTCACCGGCAGGAAATGCGGTTTGTCGACCGCCAGCAGATGCGCGTCGCGATGCAGCACGCGCTCTTCGAAGGGGATGCGCGGCTCCTCGGAGACTTCGCGGAAATACCGGACCTCCATGCCGGCCCGATAAGCGTCGTCGGCCGCCAGCGCTCGCCCCTGGGCATCGAGCACGCGGCCACGGGCGAAGCGATCGAGCCAGCGCTCGCGCCCGATGGCCGGGAAGCGTGCGCACAGGCCGTCGAGCAGGTGCGTCCACGGGCCCGGCGGCAGCTGCAGCCGGCTCGGCGCGACGCCGTCGCGGGGCGCATTCGATCGGTTCGTGGACATGCCGGCATCATCGCCGACTTCGCTGCCCTCGCCCACGCCGGCGAACGGCGGCTCGGCGTCCGCTCGAGCCGAGACCCAGCCTAAATCCAACTGAGGTCCAGCCAGCACGATCCGCCCAGGACGCGGCCAGCCCAACGGCGGCTGGACCAGTCTGAACCAGCCGGGCGCCCGGACCGGACGGGGAAGCCGCCAGCGCCTAGAATGCGCGCTGTTTTCCTGCGAGCTCAGCCCATGGCGCCCAATGCCACCATCGTCAAGATCGAGTTGCAAATCAGCGACATGGACCGGCATTACTACGCCGCCCACGCCCTGACCCTGGCGCAACACCCGTCCGAAACCCAGCAACGGCTGATGGTGCGGATGCTGGCGTTCGCGCTGAACGCGCAAGAGCGGCTGGAATTCGGCCCGGGCCTGAGCAGCGAGGACGAACCCGACGTGGTGCTGCGCGACTACACCGGCGACATCGAGCTGTGGATCGACGTCGGCCAGCCCGACGAGTCGCGCGTCCGCAAGGCCTGCGGCCGCGCGCGCCAGGTGGTGGTGGTGAACTACGGCGGCCGCGCCGCCGACATCTGGTGGGACAAGAACGTCGCGATCCTGCGCCGGCTCAAGAATCTGACCGTGCTCGACCTCGATCCCGCCGCAGTGGAAGCGATGGCCGGCCTGGTCGAGCGCAGCTTCCGCCTCGATTGCCAGATCCAGGACGGCGAAGTGTCGCTGAGCACCGACAAGGGCGCGCTGGTGCTGACTCCGGGCGTGCGCCAGAGCGCGGACGCGCGAGCCGCCTGAGCATGACCGAAGCGGTCGATGTGCTGATCGTCGGCGGCGGCGCCGCCGGCCTGATGTGCGCCCTGACCGCGGGTCGCCGCGGCCTGCGCGCGGTAGTGATCGAGCACGCCAACAAGGTCGGCAAGAAGATCCTGATGTCGGGCGGCGGGCGCTGCAATTTCACCAACACCGGCACCACCCCGGCCAATTACCTCTCGGCCAATCCGCATTTCTGCAAGTCCGCGCTGGCGCGCTACACGCCCTGGGACTTCATCGCGATGGTCGAGCGCCATCGCATCGCCTATCACGAGAAAGAACTCGGCCAGCTGTTCTGCGATGTGTCGTCGAAGCTGATCGTACAGATGCTGGTCGACGAATGCCTGGCGGCCGGGGTGCGCATCGAGATCGGCTGCGCGGTCGAGCGCATCGTGCATAACGAGGGCGACAGCGGCTTCCGCGTGCACACCGCGCGCGGCGGCTTCGCGGCGCGCTCGCTGGTGATCGCCAGCGGCGGCCTGTCGATCCCGAGCATGGGCGCAAGCGGTTTCGCTTACGAGTTGGCGCGCCGTTACGGCCACAACGTGCTGCCGACCCGCGCCGGCCTGGTGCCGTTGACCCTCAGCGGCAAGCACCAGGAGCGGTTGCAGGAACTCAGCGGCGTCGCCCTGCCGGTCACCGCCACGTGCAACGGCCAGAGCTTCAGCAACCAGATGCTGATCACCCATCGCGGCATCAGCGGCCCGGCGATCCTGCAGATCTCGTCGTATTGGCAGCCGGGCGACGATCTGCGCCTGGACCTGTTGCCGGGGCAGGACGCGCTGGAGTGGCTGCAGATGCAGCAGCGCGAACGTTCTGCGGCGGAATTGAAGACCGTGCTCGGCGACGCGGTGCCGCGGCGTTTCGCCCAGCGTCTGTGCGAGGTCTGGCTCGGCAACAAGCCGATGAAGCAATACAACCTGCCGGAGCTGAAGCAGCTCGCCGCGACTTTAAGCGAATGGCCGCTGATCGCCAGCGGCACCGAGGGGTATCGCACCGCCGAAGTCACCTTGGGCGGCGTGGATACCGATGAGCTGTCGTCGAGCACGATGCAGTCCAAGCGCGTGCCGGGGTTGTATTTCATCGGCGAAGCGATCGACGTGACCGGCTGGCTCGGCGGCTACAACTTCCAGTGGGCCTGGGCGTCGGGGCATGCGGCGGGACAGGCGGTTTGACTGTTGTTGCGTCGTGGGCCTGCTGGCGCGGTCGCGGCTTGCGCCGCTCCTACAGGGGATGGCGGCGTCGCGGATTTAGGGGCGGCGTGAGCCGCGACCCGTATCCGCAACGGCGTCGCAAGTCTGCTGGTTGGGTCGCGACTTACGTCGCTCCTACAGGGGATGGCGGCGTCGCGGATGTAGGAGCGGCGTGAGCCGCGACCTCGAATCCACAGTGCGCCGTAGATCCATTGGCGCGGCCGCAGCTTGTGACCGCAGGAAATCCCTGTGGGACGCCGCTCCTACCCCGGAGCCTCGGGATGACGCCGCCGCTGCCGGCCCGCCTCAATCCTGTTCGACGGCTTCGCCGAACAGGTCGTGTTCGTCGCTGCCCATGATCTCGACGTCGACGAACTGGCCGACGCGCAGCTGCGCTTCGAGGCCGTTCTGGATCTGCACCAGGCCGTCGATCTCCGGCGCGTCGGCCATCGAGCGGGCGATGGCCAGGTCGCCGTCGATGGCGTCGACCAGGCAGCGCTGGATGCTGCCGACCTTGGCTTCGAGCTTGGCCGCGGAAATCTCGGCCTGGCGCTCCATGAAACGCGCCAGCCGCTCCTGCTTGACGTCCTCGTCCACCGGGTCGGGCAGGTCGTTGGCCTTGGCGCCGTCGACCGGCGAGTAGGCGAAGGCGCCGACGCGGTCGAGCTGGGCTTCGTCGAGGAAGTCGAGCAGTTCCTCGAACTCCTGCTCGGTCTCGCCCGGGAAGCCGACGATGAAGGTGCTGCGGATCGCGATGTCCGGGGCGATCGAACGCCAGCGCTGGATGCGCTCGAGGGTCTTGTCGACCGCGCCGGGACGCTTCATCAGCTTGAGCACACGCGGGCTGGCGTGCTGGAACGGGATGTCGAGGTAAGGCAGCAGCTTGGGCATCCCGTTATGAGTCTGGGCCATCAAGGGGATGATGTCGTCGACGTGCGGGTACGGGTAGACGTAGTGCAAACGCGTCCAGATGCCGAGCTCGCTGAGGCCTTCGCACAGCGCCTTCATCCGGGTCTGGTAAGCCTTGCCGCGCCATTCGCGCTCGGCGTACTTGACGTCGACGCCGTAGGCCGAGGTGTCCTGCGAGATCACCAGCAGTTCCTTGACCCCGCCCATCGCCAGCTTTTCGGCTTCGCGCAGCACTTCGTCGACCGGGCGCGAGACCAGGTCGCCGCGCATCGAGGGGATGATGCAGAAGCTGCAGCGGTGATTGCAGCCTTCGGAAATCTTCAGGTAAGCGTAGTGCTTCGGCGTGAGCTTGACGCCGATGCCGTCGTCGCGGCGCGGCACCAGGTCGATGAAGGGGTCGTGCTTCGGCGGCAACGCCGCATGCACCGCGCTCATCACGCTGCCGTAGTCCTGCGGGCCGCTGATCGACAGCACGCCGGGGTGCGCTTCGCGGATCAGCTCCGAGCGCTTGCCGAGGCAGCCGGTGACGATGACCTTGCCGTTCTCGGCGATCGCTTCGCCGATCGCGTCCAGCGATTCGGTCACCGCCGAGTCGATGAAGCCGCAGGTGTTGACCACGACCACGTCGGCGGCGTCGTAGGTCTGGACGATGTCGTAACCCTCGACCCGCAACTGGGTGAGGATGCGTTCCGAATCGACCAGCGCCTTGGGGCAACCGAGACTGACGAAACCGACTTTGGGATTGGCTGGCGAGACGCTGGCGGAAGACATGAACGAGGAGACCTGAACAAGGGCGCCGGGCGCCGCAGGGGGGCGGCCGGGCCTGGGCGGGAACCGCCGGGGCGCGAATTATAGCCTCCGGGGCTAAACTGGCCGCGGTTTTGATCATTCGTTCGGGAGCAGGCCATGGGCCACTGGATCGACCTCGACACCCCCGCCGGCACGGTCGCCGCCTGGCGCGCCGACCCGAGCGCGGTCCCGCGCGGCGCAGTGGTGGTGATTCAGGAGATTTTCGGGGTCAACGCGCATATCCGCGATGTCGCCGAGCGCTTCGCCCAGGCCGGTTATGCGGCGATCGCCCCGGCCCTGTTCGACCCGGTCGAACGCGGCGTCGAGCTCGGCTACGACCAATCCGCGGCCTCGCGCGGGGTCGAACTGCGCAATGCGGTGGGTTTCGACCGCGCCACCGAGATCGTCGGCGCCGCCGCCCACGTGTTGCAGAGCGAAGGCCTGCGCACCGGCGCGGTCGGCTTCTGCTGGGGCGGCTCGGTGGCTTTTCTCGCCAATACCCGCCTCGACCTGCCGGCGGTGAGCTATTACGGCGCGCGCACCGTGCCGTTCCTGAGCGAGCGGCCGCGCGCGCCGGTGCGCGCGCCGATCATGTTCCACTTCGGCCGCCACGACGGCAGCATTCCGCCGGAAGCGATCGAACAGCACCGGCAAGCCTTGCCGACCGCGCCGATCCATCTGTACGAAGCCGGCCATGGCTTCAATTGCAACCTGCGCGCCGACTACGACGCCGACAGCGCCGCGCTCGCCTGGACTCGCACGCTCGACTTTCTCGCGGACAGCCTCAAATGAACCACTGGCACCTGCACCCGCAACTCGCCGACGACACCCATCCGGTCGCGCAGTTCGAACTCAGCGAACTGCGCCTGATGGACGACGCCAATCATCCCTGGCTGATCCTGGTGCCGCGCGTCGATGGAGCGGTCGAACTGATCGACCTGGACGAAGCGCAGCAAATCGCGCTGACCCGCGAGATCGCCCGCGCCAGCCGCGCCCTGCAGGCCGCGTTCAAGCCCTACAAGCTCAACGTCGCCGCGCTCGGCAACCTGGTACCGCAGTTGCACGTGCACGTGATCGCACGCTACCGCGAAGACATCGCCTGGCCGCGTCCGGTCTGGGGCATGGCCAGCGCGCAACCGTATTCGCCCGAAGTGCTGGTGCAACGCATCCGCCGCCTGCAGGACGCGTTGCCGGCGTGAGCGCGGCCACGGCGCCGCCGCCGGCCATCGTGTTCGAGGCGCTCGCCGACGACGCCTGGCTGCTGCGGCTCGGCGACGAAATCGACGACGCGATCAATGCCCGCGTGCACCGCCTCGCCGCACGGCTGCGCGCGCAACGGCCGGCGTGGCTGCGCGACCTGGTGCCGGCCTACGCCAGCCTCGCGCTGTTTTTCGACGAGACCGCGATCGACGCGCTCGCGGTCAAGAGCTGGCTCAGCGCGCAGTGCGCGGAACCCGATACCGCCGCTGGCGAGGCGCGGGCGACGCAGCGCCTGGTCGAGATCCCGGTCGCCTACGGCGGCGACTTCGGCCCCGACCTCGAGCGCGGCGCGGCCGAACTCGGCCTGTCCGCGCGGGCACTGATCGCGCGCCACAGCGGCGGCGACTACACCGTGGCGATGATCGGCTTCGCCCCGGGCTTTCCCTATCTGTCCGGGCTCGACCCCGCGCTCGCGCTGCCGCGCCTGGCGACGCCGCGCACCGAGGTCGCCACC
>NZ_JBPKJP010000139.1:0-8225 GCF_051217035.1 Lysobacter sp. 1R34A | reverse complement strand
AGTCCCGAGTCCCGAGTCCCGAGTCCCGAGTCCCGAGTCCCGAGTCCCGAGTCCCGAGTCCCGAGTCCCGAGTCCCGAGTCCCGAGTCCCGAGTCCCGAGTCCCGAGTCCCTCAGAAACTCATGAACAACCCACCATTGACCGGAATATTGGCGCCGGTGATGAAACCGGCCTCGTCGGCGGTCAGGAACTCGACGGTGCGGGCGATTTCGCTGGGCTTGCCCAGGCGCCCCACGGGGACGCTGTCGACGATGCGGCTGCGGATCTCTTCGGGCACGGCCATGACCATCGCGGTCTCGCAGTAGCCCGGGGACACCGAGTTGACGGTGACGCCCTTGCGCGCCACTTCGCGCGCCAGGGCCATGGTGAAGCCGTGCATGCCCGCCTTCGCGGCCGAGTAGTTGGTCTGGCCGAACTGGCCGGTCTGGCCGTTGACCGAGCTGATGTTGACGATGCGGCCGAAGCCGCGCTCGGTCATGCCGTCGACGGCGTGGCGGCAAAGATTGAACACGCCGTCGAGGTTGACGCTCAGTACGTCGTCCCAGGCGCGCTTGTCCATCTTGCGCAGGCTGCCGTCGCGGGTGATGCCGGCGGCGTTGACCAGGATGTCGATGGCGCCGTCGTCCCCGACGATGCGTTCGATCGCCGCGCCGCAGTCGTCGTAGTCGGCGACGTTGGCGGCTTCGAAACGGATGTCGAGCTCGCCGGTGAGCGCGGCGAACTCGGCGATGCGTTCTTCGCGCGTGCCCAGGTCGAGGGCGACCACGCGGCGGCCGGCGCGGGCCAGCGAGAGGCAGATCTCGGTGCCGAGACCGCCGATGCCGCCACTGACGACGGCGATGCGTTTGTTCATGGAATCCCTATCTCATGCGAAAGGCGCGGTGCATGCACGCGCGCGGGCCGTCCCCCGACGGCCCGACAAGAAACCACGCGCCACGACCGCGACAGGCCATCAAGCGGCGCGCAACAAAAAAGCGCGGCTCAACGCTCGCGCTTGTCGGTCTTCTGCTTCGGCGTCGTGGGCTGGCCTACGTTGCCGGACAGGTTCTGCTGGAACTCTTTCCACAAGGTCAGATTGCGCTCGGTGAGCTGGTTCATCATCGCCCAGGGCGTCTGCCCGAGCATGCCGCCCATCTGGTTGCGGAACTGTTGCTGCTGATCCAGGAACACCTGCATCGAGCGTTCCAGGTAGTTGCCCATGAAGCCCTGCAGCGAGTCGCCGTAGAAGCGGATGATCTGGCTCAGCAACTGGGTGGACAGCACCGGCTCGCCGTCCTGCTCGTGTTCGGAAATGATCTGCAGCAGGACCTGGCGGGTCAGGTCGTCGCCGGAGCGCGCATCGCGGACTTCGAATTCCTCGCCATCGACGATCAGCTGACGCACGTCTTCGATGGTGATGTAGCTGGAGATCTCCGTGTCGTACAGACGACGGTTCGGATACTTCTTGATAATTCGGGTCGAGGCCATGGAGCTTTGGCTCTAAAACGTGGTGCCTTGCAGCATGGCTCAGGGCGCAAGGGCTTGCAACAGGTACGGCGCTCCGGGCTTCGCCGCCGGTCGCGGAGGCTTCGCAGCCGGCGTTTCGGCGGGCGGGGTGGTGCCGTGCAGGCGGTCACGGAGCTCGCGGAAGTACAGTGGACAGGGCGTTTGCGCGGCGCGGCCACGGCGATGTCGCGTCGGTGCGCGAAGGCGGGCTCGGCCGCGGGCCGGAGCCGGAGACCCTGAACAGGTCTCCGGCGCGGCGCAGCTCTTGCTGCGGCGTCGACAGCCGCGGGTCGTCGGGCGTCCTTACCAGCCCATGTACTGGCCGCCGTTGGCGGACAGGTTGGCGCCGGTGATCCAGCTGGCTTCGTCGGGGATGAAGAAGCCGACCGCGTAGGCGATCTCGTCCGGGGTGCCGAGGCGGCCGGTCGGGATCTGGGCGACGATCTTGTTGCGCACGTCCTCGGGCACGGCCATGACCATGTCGGTGCCGATGTAGCCCGGGGAGACGGTGTTGACGGTGATGCCGAACTTCGCGTTCTCCTGCGCCAGCGAAATCGTGAAGCCGTGCATGCCGGCCTTGGCTGCGGCGTAGTTGGCTTGGCCGTACTGGCCCTTCTGGCCGTTGATCGAGCTGATCTGCACGATCCGGCCCCACTTACGCTCGCGCATGCCCTCGATCACCGGGCGGGTGACGTTGAAGCAGGAATTGAGGTTGGTGGCGATGACCTCGCTCCACTGCTGCGAGGTCATGCGGTGGAAGGTGGAGTCGCGGGTGATGCCGGCGTTGTTGACCAGGATGTCGACCGGGCCGAGCTGGGACTCGACGCCGCGGATCAGGGCTTCGGCCTGCTCGGGCGAAGAGACGTCGCCGCTGGCGATCGCCACGTCGATGCCGAGTTCCTTCATCTGCGCCTGCCAGGCGCGGCCTTTGGCCTCGTCGCGATAGTTGGTCGCTACCTTGTGGCCCATCTTGGCGAGGCGTTGGACGATCGAGGTGCCGATGCCACCGGTGCCGCCGGTGACGAGTGCAACGCGTGACTGCATCTGTACTCTCCTTGACCGCGACCGCGCGGTCTCGGACCGATTCTAGACAGCATTCGTCAAAGGATCGTTGTGCATCGCGGCGAGAGCGTCAGCACATTTCGGAATCTGTGCCGGATTAAACGAAACCTGTGCGCGTTCGAGCAGTTCCGTGACGGTCGCTACCGCGTCCAGGGCCTGCGGGTCCTGGCCGAGGCGGCGCCAGGCCGCGCGCAGCGCGGGCAGGGGATCCCCTGCATCGACCGGACGGGCGGCGTCGGACTTGGACAGTTTGCGGCCCTGCGCGTCGAGCAGCAGCGGCAGGTGCGCGTAGCGCGGCGTCGGCAGGCCGAGCGCAGCCTGCAGCAGGATCTGGCGCGGCGTCGAATCGAGCAGGTCGGCGCCGCGCACGACGTCGCTGATCGCCTGCGCGGCATCGTCGACCACGACCGCGAGTTGGTAGGCCCAGTAGCCGTCGGCGCGGCGCAGGACGAAGTCGCCGACTTCGCCGGCGACGTCCTGCGACTGCGCGCCGCGCAAGAAGTCGTCGAACTCGACCACGGTACCTTCGGCGACGCGCAGGCGCACCGCCGGCTGCGGCGCGGCGCGGCCATGGCGCGGCGCGTGCGCGACGCAGCGGCGGTGAATGCCGTGGCTCGCCGCCAGGTCGCTACGGCTGCAGTGGCAGAAGAAGGCGCGGCCTTCGTCGAGCAGGCGCTCGAGCGCGGCCTGGTAAAGGGCGCCGCGCGCGCTCTGGCGCGCGATCGCCTCGTCGCTGTGCAGGCCGAACCCGGCCAGGGTGCGCAGCTGGCGTTCGGCCGCGCCGGGAACTTCGCGCGGCGGGTCGAGGTCTTCGATACGGACCAGCCAGGCGCCGCCATGATGACGCGCGAGCAGCCAGCTGCCGAACGCGGCCAGCAGCGAACCCGCGTGCAGGTCGCCGGTCGGCGAGGGCGCGAAACGGCCCCGGTACGGCGTGTCCGTCCGGTCAGGCGCAGCGGTCGGCGAAGGATGTCCGGACAATGAACGGCAACTCCGGTTGCGGCGGGTCAGAGCCGGATTCTCGTTGAATTAACGGCGTCTTCGCCACATTTGCTTAGCAGCGGCACGCGCCGCGTTTCGAGATCCGGCGACGCCGCCGCGCATTCGAGACCAGTAGGCGCACCGCGCATACGAGACCGGGCGGCGATGCCGCCTTCGGACAGGGACGTCGACTGAAGCCGCGCACGGTGCGCGGCAACGACAGAGCCCGTACGACCATGTTCAAACGCATAGCCCTCTTCCTGGCCACCAACCTGGCCGTGCTGGTCCTGCTCGGCATCGTCATGACGGTGCTGCAGAACGTCTTCGGCATCCGCCTGGGCAACAACGGCGGCATCCTGGTCATGGCGGCGGTGTTCGGTTTCGGCGGCTCGATGATTTCGCTGCTGATGTCGAAGTGGATCGCCAAGCGCACGACCGGCGCCTACGTGATCGAGCAGCCTCGCGACGAGACCGAGCAGTGGCTGGTCGCGACCGTGCGCCGCCAGGCCGAAGCGGCCGGCATCGGCATGCCCGAGGTGGCGGTCTACGACGCCCCGGAGATCAACGCCTTCGCCACCGGCGCCAATCGCAACGCGGCCCTGGTCGCGGTGTCGACCGGGCTGATACGGGCGATGAGCCGCGATGAAGCCGAAGCGGTGCTCGCCCATGAAGTCAGCCACGTCGCCAACGGCGACATGGTGACGATGGCCTTGATCCAGGGCGTGCTGAACACCTTCGTGTTGTTCGCCGCGCGCATCGTCGGCGGCTGGATCGACGCGATGTTCGGCGGCCAGCGGGAGTCGCGCGGCCCCGGCCTGTTCTATTTCGTGGTGGTGATGGTGCTGGACGTGGTGTTCGGCCTGATCGCCAGCATGATCGCGATGGCGTTCTCGCGTCACCGCGAGTTCCGCGCCGACGCCGGCGGCGCGCAGTTGGCCGGCCGCCACAAGATGATCGCCGCGCTGCAGCGGTTGTCGCAGACCTACGGCCAGAGCACCCTGCCGAACCAGGTCCAGGCGTTCGGCATCAGCGGCGCGGTCGGGCATGGGTTCGCGCGCTTGATGCGCAGCCATCCGCCGCTGGAAGAACGCATCGAGGCGTTGCGCAATGCGCCGGAGCAGCGTCCGAGTGGGCGCGTGGCGGTGCGCTGAGGGGCGCGGGGGCGAGGGGCGACTAGGAACGAGTAACTAGGAACTAGGGACTAGGAAGAGCAAGTCCCCAGGCCCCCTCAACAAACGGGGCAGTAGCGACAGGCAGATCGTTTGCTGCAACTTCTTCGGTCGCAAAAAAACCGCCTTTCGGCGTTTTTTTTGTTGCAACCTGAGCCTGGGGTCTTAGCCTTTTCCCGAGTCCCGAGTCCCGAGTCCCGAGTCCCGAGTCCCGAGTCCCGAGTCCCGAGTCCCGAGTCCCGAGTCCCGAGTCCCGAGTCCCGAGTCCCGAGTCGACCTACTGGAAGTCGTAATCCATGTCCGGCCCGGCGGCGGCCAGGAAGTGGCCCTGGGCGTAGTCGATGCCGGCGCCGAACAACAGGCTCATGCTGGCGGCGTCCTGGACGAATTCGGCGATGGTCTGCCGGCCCAGTTCGCGCGCTTTCTCGGCGATTTCGCGAATGCGCTGCTGATGGTCGGCGTTGGAGGTCAGGTCGATCATGTAGCCGCGGTCGATCTTGAGGAAGGCCGCGTCGAAGTGGTTGAGCAACTGGAACGAGTTGAGGCCGGCGCCGAACTGCTCCAGGCCGACGCGTACGCCGTACTGGGAGATGCGCGACTGCAGTTCCTGGGCGGCGCGCAGGTTGGTGAAGACCTTGGACTCGGGCAGTTGCAGGACCAGCAGCTTGCCGTCGGCGCCGTACTTGGCCAGTTGCTCGACCACGTGCTGGATCAGGCTTTCGTCCTGCAGCGAGGCCTGGGTGATCTTGACCAGCAAGGTGGTGCGGCGGCCCTGGCGCATGCGCTCGCCGATCACCTGGATGGCCTTGCCGACCACCCAGCGGTCGATCTCCCACAGCAGGCCGTGTTCTTCGGCGATCTGCAGGAACGACAGCGGCTGCACCAGTTCGCCGCCGGCTTCGCCCGAGGGGCTGTTCTGCATGCGCAGGTAGGCCTCGTACATCTCCATCGGCTCGCCGTGCAGATTGATCAGCGGCTGGTAGTTCATGACGAAGCGGTCGGCGTCGAGGGCGTCGCGGATGCGTCCGACCCAGGCGGCGATGCGCTCTTCCTCGGCGCGGTCGGTCGCGCCGGGGTCGAACAGCTCGGTACGGTTGCCGCCGACGTCGCTGGCCGACTGCAGGCACTGGTTGGCCTTGCCGAGCACGGCGGTGACGCTGGCGATCTTCTCGCCGATCTGCACGCCGCCGACGCTGGCGGTGGCGCTCAGCGACAGGCTGTCGGTCTCCAGCACGTGGTCGGCGAAGGCCGCGCGGATGCCCTCGGCGAGGTTGGAGGTATGCATGTGGTCGCTGTGCCGGGTCAGCACCGCGAACTGGTGCTCGCCGAACCGGGCGGCGATGTCTTCCGGACCGATCGCCGCGCGCAGGCGCTCGCCGCAGGCGGCGATCAGCTGGTCGGCCTGGTCCAGGCCGATTTCCTGCAACAGCTGGTTGTAGTGATCGGGCTCGATCAGCAGCAAGCCGTGATGGGCCGAGTTCTGCGCCGCATCCGACACCGCGTCTTCGAGCGTGCGCAGGAAAGTGGCGCGGTTGAGCAGGCCGGTGACCTGGTCGCGCTGGCGCAGCGCCTCCACTTCGCGGGCGAGCTCGGGGTCGATCTCCTGGCGCCGCAGCACCACCTGCAGGCATTGTTCGCCTTCGTAGGTGGCCGCGGTGAACTCCATCACCGCCGGGAAGGCGTTGCCGTCGAGCGCGCGGGCCTGGGTCTCGTAGCTCGGCGGCGGCGGTTCGCCCTTGCTGAGCTGCTTGAGCAATTGCTTGAAGCCGTCGACCTGGGACGGAGCGACCAGGTCGAGCAGGGACATGCCCTCGATGTCCTCGAAGGACTCGAAGCCGAAGATTTCCAGGTACGCGGCATTGGCACGGATGTGCATGCCTTCGTGGATGTAGGCGATCGGGTCGCGCGAGGAATCGATCAGCGCGTCGCAGCGACGCTCGGTCTCGCGCACCTGGGCCTCGAGGCGGCGCAAGGAGCGGCGCGCTTCCAGGTCGGCCCATTCGGCGCGCACCGCGTTCTGGACGTGGGCGATGTTGGAGCGCAGCACCACGCCGCGCGCACCGATCTCCAGCGCGCCGAGCAGGGCGGCGTCGTCGATCGATTCCAGCAGCACCAGCACCGGCAGGTCCTTGCCGCTGGCGTCGACGCTCTGCATCAACTTGGCCAGCGAGACGTTGCGCGAGTTGCGTGCCGCCAGCACCAGGTCCGGTGGGTGCTGCAGGATCAGTGCGGCGACTTCCTGTTCGTTTTCCGGCCGTGTCGGCCGTACTGCGATGCCGCTGTTGCGTAGCCCGCTGACGATGGCCTCCGCCGCCTCGACGCTGTCGTCGACGATCAACAAGCGCAGCACCATGTCTTTGCCAAATTGCATTGACCACCTCCGTGGGCCGGTTTTATGACATGAAGCGCCGGCCTCGTCCATGCACGGTCGAGAATCTGTGACCCGTTGAGGAGTTCGATCGCGCCGCGGACGCACGCCGCGGGCGCTTGTGCGTCCGCGTTCGCTGTCCCGGCGTTCCCCAATCAAACCCCAGCCAGATTACAACCTTACAACGGACGCTTGCCCGGGTCGCCTGCCACTTCGCGCACCAGCTTGGGCACCAGGTAGCCCGACAGGCGCGCGGCCAGCTGCCGGTGCAGCTCACGGGCGCGCCCGTCGTCGATCTCGAAATGGGCCGAACCCTGGACCCGGTCGAGCTGGTGCAGGTAGTAGGGCAGCACGCCGGCGGCGTAGCTGCGTTCGCTCAGCGCAGCCAGGGCCTCGACGCTGTCGTTGACCCCGCGCAGCAGCACCGCCTGGTTGAGCAAGGTCGCGCCGGCGCCGCGCAGGCGGCGCATCGCTGCGTCGACCTCGGCGTCGAATTCGCGGGCGTGGTTGGCGTGCAGCACCACCGCCACCGGCCACGGCAGGCGTTCGAGCCAGGCCAGCAGAGCGGCGTCGACGCGCTCGGGCAGGACCACCGGCAGGCGGGTGTGGATGCGCAGGCGCTTGAGGTGAGGCACCTGGGCCAGGGCCTGGCTCAGTTCTTCGAGCTTGGGCGTGGCCAGCGACCAGGGGTCGCCCCCGGACAGGACGACCTCGTCGATATCGGCGTCGGCGGCGATCGCGGCGACCGCGTCGTGCCAGCCGCCGGCCGCGGCGGTCTCCTCGGCATAGGGAAAGTGACGACGGAAGCAGTAGCGGCAGTGGATCGCGCAGCTGCCGGTGGCGATCAGCAGGGCGCGGCCGCGGTATTTGCGGATCACCCCGTGGCCTGCCTTGGCCGCGCCGTCGCCGACCGCGTCCAGGCTGAAGCCCGGCATCGGCCGCAGCTCCTCGTCCAGCGGCAGGACCTGGCGCAGCAGCGGGTCGTGCGGGTCGCCGTGGCGCATGCGCGCGACGAAACCGCGCGGCACCCGCAACGGGAACTGCGCCGCGGCCTCGTCCGACAGGGCCAGTGCGGCGTCGGACAGGCCGAGCAGGGCCAGCAGCTCGCGCGGATCGCGCACGGCGTCGCGCCACAGCGCCTGCCAGCGCGCGCCCGCGGCC
>NZ_JBPKJP010000138.1:0-8302 GCF_051217035.1 Lysobacter sp. 1R34A | reverse complement strand
GCTGGGCCCGGCCGGCGCCGCGCTGGATCTGGCTGGCCTTGCCGTGGTCGGCGCTCGGCCTGGCGGCGAGCGCGGGCTGGCTGCAGGCCGCGGCTTGGCAGGTGGCGACCCTGGTCATCGCGCTGATCGCGATCGCCGATCTGCTGCGGCTGTTGTACGCACCGACACCGCGGGCGGCTCGCCACATGCACGACACCTGGGCGATCGGCGTCGAACGCCCGGTCACTCTCGAATTCGAAGCCGAGCGCCGGCAGCGCCTGGATGCCTTCGACCTGCACCCCGGCGGCTGGAGCATGCGCAACCTGCCGCGCCGGCTCGATCTGCGCCGCGGCGAGAGCGCCAGCTTCGAATACGAACTGCGCCCGGGCACGCGCGGCGATTTCCAGTTCGACGGCGTGCAGCTGCGCCTGCACTCGCCGTGGGGGCTGTGGTGGCAATCGCGCATCGGCGGCGAGATCCAGCGCGTGCGCGTCTTCCCCAATTTCGCGCCGTTGGCCAAGTTCGCCATGTTCAGCGCCGAACAGGCCTCGCGCCTGGTCGGCGCGCACGTCAAAAGGCGCCGCGGCGAAGGCACCGACTTCCACCAGATGCGCGAATACCGCGTCGGCGACAGCCTGCGCCAGATCGACTGGAAGGCCACCGCGCGGGCGCGCCGGCTGATCTCGCGCGAGTATCAGGACGAACGTAATCAACAACTGGTGCTGATGCTCGACACCGGCCGCCGCCTGATGGCGCGCGACGGCGAGCATTCGCATTTCGACCACGTGCTCGATGCGGCCCTGGTCGTGGCTTACCTGGCCTTGCGCCAGGGCGACGGCGTCGGCCTGCTCGCGAGCGGCGGCGAAAGCCGCTGGGTGCCGCCGCAGCGCGGCGTCGGCGCGATCGACAACCTGCTGCGCGCCAGTTACGCCCTGCAGCCGCAGCCGGTCGCGACCGACTTCCTCGCCGCCGCGACCGAACTGTCGCTGCGCCAGCGCCGCCGCTCGCTGGTGATGCTGGTGACCAACCTGCGCGACGAGGACATGGACGACCTGCTCGCCGCCGTGCGCATGCTGCGCGGCCGCCACCTCGTCTGCGTCGCCAGCCTGCGCGAAGGCTCGCTCGATCGGGCGCTGGCCGAAGAAGTCGCCGACCTGTCCGGCGCGATCCGCGCCGGCGCCACCGCGCAATACCTCGAACACCGCGTCGCCGCCCACGAAGCGCTGCGCAACCACGGCGTGATGGTGCTCGACGTCAGCTGCGACCAGCTGGCGGCGTCCTTGGTCGAGAAGTACCTGGCGGTGAAGCGCGACGGTTTGCTGTAGGCGCGGGTGCAGAGTTCAGCCGGGTCAGAGCGACAGCAACAGCAACAGCAAATCCCCTACGACCGCTGCGCGGGCGTTCGCCCCCTTTTCTGAGCGGCGAAGGCAGGAACGCCCCCTTTACCCCGACCTGCCCCGCAGCCGCGAACGCGACGCCCAGGCGATCACTCCGGCCGGGTCTGCGCTTCCAGCCAGTCCAACCACTGCGTGGCCTGCCCACGATCCTCGCCGCACATCTCGGGCGATGGCTGCAGCGACCCGCAAAACGCCGGCCGCTCCGGCCTGCCGAACAAACGGCAACGCAGATCGTCGTCGAGTTGCACGCAAGGGATGCCGGCCGGTTTGCCGTGCGGCATGCCCGGGATCGGCGAGGTGATCGAAGGCGCGATGCAGCAGGCGCCGCAATGGCTACGGCAGGCGAAGCTCATGGCGGCGCGGTGAACGGCTCGACCGCGCGTACCGCGTCCAGGGGAATCGCCGCGTACACGTGCGGGAAGAAATCGCCGCTGCGTTCGCTCCATTCGTAGCGCAGGGCCGGGCCGAGCGCGGCCGCGTCGATGCTCAATCGAAGCAAAGCGCCGCGCCCGCGCTGATGGCGTGCGATCACGCCGTCGAGTTGTTCCTGGGTCGCGCAGTGCACGAAGCCTTCGCGCAGCCATCCCTCGGGCGCGTAGGCGCCGGTGGCCTGCGCGCGCTGCCAGTCGGCCGGGGCGGCGAAATGAAAGATCGTGTCGAGGCTAGGGGCGGGGGCGGACCGGGTGCCGGCGACGTCCGGTGGCCCGGACGGCTTGCGCTCGGCGGGGCCGGAAACGTTCGCGGCGCCGCGCTCGGGCGCCGCGTCGCGGTCGTTCGCGCTCATCGCCGGCTCAGTCGGCGGTGACCAGGGCGTCGGCGCGTTCGCGCAGCATCGCGTAGACCGGATCGGTGTCCGGGCGCTTGCGGTGCCAACGCTCGAAGCTCTCGGCGGCCTGTTCGACCAGCATGCCGAGCCCGTCGATGCGGTCGTGCGCGCCGGCGACCTTGGCCCAGGCCAGGAACGGAATCGCCACCTCGCCGTAGCTCAGGTCGACCGCGGCGGTGCGCGGCGTCGCCAGGCTCATCGGCAGGGTCGGCATGGCGTCGTCGCGCGCGGCCGAGGTCGCGTTGACGATCAGGTCGAAGTTGCCGAGCGTGCCGACGTCGGCGAGATAGCGCGGATGCACGCGGCCCGGCATGCCGAGCGCGTCGGCCAGGGCGTCGGCGCGTTCGCTGGTGCGGTTGACGATATAGAGGTCGCCGATGCCGGCGTCGAGCAGGGCCGGGGCGACGCCGCGCGCGGCGCCGCCGGCGCCGATCAACAAGGTGCGGCGCGAACGCAGGTCCAGGCCGTGGCGCTCGGTGAGGTCGCGGATTAGGCCGGTGCCGTCGGTGTTGTCGCCTTCCCAGCCGGTCGCGCTGCGGATCAGGGTGTTGACCGCGCCGGCGCGTTGCGCGCGTTCGCTGAGGTGGCTGCAGATGGCGGCCGCGCGCGTCTTCAGCGGCAGGGTGATGTTGGCGCCCAGGCCGCCTTCGGCCGCGAACGCGGCGAGGGCGGCGTCGAACTGTTCGGGCGCGGCGTCGATCGCGATGTAGTCCAGGGCGATGCCGAGCTGGCGCCCGAACGCGGCATGGATGCGCGGCGACAGCGAATGCGAGACCGGGTGACCGAACACCGCATAACGAAGGACCGGGCTGGACGAACTGGAATCGATCGACATGGACACGCCTCGTTCTAGACTGGTGACCCTCATTGCGGGAGACGCACGATGCGGCACGCCAGGGTCCGGTTCGGCTTCAGTCTACTCCTCGCCTGCGGGCTCGCCAGCACGGTTCACGCCGCCCTGTCCGAATTCGGCATAGAAGGCATGGGAGTCGTATCGACCGTGCACAGCGAGGTGCGAGGCGCGGTGGCTCCCGACGGACGGCGCATCGTCTGGGGCAGCACCGACCGCCGCGGCGGCGCCGGCGGATGGGACCTGTGGCAGGCCCGCCTGATCGATGGCCGCTGGCAGGACCCGACGCCGTTGTCGGTGAACGCCCAGGCCAACGATTTCGACCCGGCCTTCAGCGCCGATGGGCGTTGGCTGTATTTCTTCTCGAACCGTCCCGGCGGCCACGGCGGCGACGATCTCTATCGCACCGCGGTGCGCGAGGACGGCAGTTACGGCCCGGCCGAAAACCTCGGTCCCGGCGTCAACGGCCGCGGCGACGAATGGGCGCCGACGCCGAGCCGCGACGGCCGTCATCTGCTGTTCGCCAGCGACGGCTTCGGCGGCAGCGGCGGTCACGATCTGTTCGTCGCGCATTGGAACGGCCGGGCCTTCGTGGGGCCCACGCCGGTGCCCGGGGTCAACAGCGCCGACGACGAATTCGACGCGGCCTGGCTCGGCGACGGCCAGACCCTCGTGTTCGCGCGTTCCAAGGACGTCGAGAAACAACCGATCCGTTTGTACGTCGCCCACTGCGACGGTGCGCGCTATGCGCAGGCCGCGCCGCTCGCGCTGTCGTTCAATACCGAAGAGGCCTACACGCTCGGCCCGGCGATCGACTGGAACAAACCCGGCGAGCTGCTGGTCAGCGGCTCGGCGAAGGCGCCGCGCGCCGGCAAGATGGATCTGTACCGGATGAAGGCGCCGGCGGCCGCGGGCAAGGACGGTTGCGTCGCGGCGCCGCCGCGCTGATCCGCCTGACTTGAAGCGGGGGCTTGCGCTACGGAACGCGGCCGGCGCGAACGCGCGAGGCTGCGTCCCGTTGAGCGGTATCGCGCGAGGTCTCAGCGCGCCTCGCGCATCCACTGCGCCGCGTCGAGCGCGAAGTAGGTCAGCACGCCATCGGCGCCGGCGCGCTTGATCGAGGTCAGCGCTTCCATCACGCAGCCGCGTTCGTCGAGCCAGCCGTTCTGGATCGCGGCGCGCAGCATCGCGTACTCGCCGCTGACCTGGTAGACGAAGGTCGGCACGCCGAATTCGTCCTTCACCCGACGCACGATGTCGAGGTAGGGCATGCCCGGCTTGACCATGACCATGTCTGAGCCCTCGTCGAGATCGAGCGCGACCTCGCGCAGCGCCTCGTCGCTGTTGGCCGGGTCCATCTGGTAGGTGTACTTGTTGCCCTTGCCGAGCGCACCGGCCGAGCCGACCGCGTCGCGGAACGGGCCGTAGAAGCTCGACGCGTACTTGGCGCTGTAGGCGAGGATGCGGGTGTGGATGTAGCCGTCGAGTTCGAGCGCGTTGCGGATCTGGCCGATGCGGCCGTCCATCATGTCGCTGGGCGCGACCACGTCGCTTCCGGCGGCGGCGTGCGACAGCGCCTGCTTGACCAGGGCTTCGACGGTCTCGTCGTTCATGACGTAGCCGCGGTCGTCGACCAGGCCGTCCTGGCCGTGGCTGGTGTAGGGGTCGAGGGCGACATCGGTGATCACGCCGAGGTCGGGGAAGCGCTGCTTGAGCGCGCGGATCGCACGCTGGCACAGGCCGTCTTCGTCCCAGGCGGCGACCGCGTCGAGCGACTTGGCCTCCGGCGCGGTGACCGGGAACAGCGCGAGCGCGGGCACGCGCAGCTCGCTGGCGCGCTCGGCGACGCGCAACAGTTCGTCGATCGACAGACGCTCGATGCCGGGCATCGAGCCGACCGGGGCGCGCCCATCGAGTTCGTGGACGAACACCGGATAGATCAGATCGTCGGCGGTGAGGACGGTCTCGCGCATCAGGCGCCGCGAGAAGTCGTCGCGGCGCATCCGCCGCGGGCGCGAATAGGGATAGGTCATGGGCGCTAGTTTACCCCTGCCGGTCGCGGCGGCCTGCGACCGGCGGTCGCGCCGGGGAGCGGACGCTGCGTTCTGCCGACGCGCACAGGTCCGGCAGCGCGCCCGCACAAACCGGGAGTCCAGCCGGGTTTGCCGGTTCGGGCCGAATACACGCACTCGGCCCCCGGGGTTTTGGGAGGCTGGCGCTGGCTCGCCTGCTCGGCGACTCGCGCCGCCGGCCGACTGCGGCTTACTCCGAATACACCCGATAGCGCAGCGGACGCACATGCACGGTGCTGCCGGGGGCCGGGGTCACCGCGTCCGGGGTCGCGACCAGGTCGAGTTCCAGCGGCCGGAGCTGGCCTTCGACCAACAATTCCAGGGTGATCCGCTCGGCCAGGCGGTGCGCGGACAGGACCCGGGCCGGCAGGCCTTCGCCGTCGGCGACCAGGGCCATGTCGTGCGGCCGCACATACAGGCGCGCGCGGCTGCGGCTGCGGCTGTCGACCGGCAGGCGCAGGGCGTGACCGTTGACCGAGAGCTGGCCGCCCTCGGTCTGGCCTTCGATGACGTTGGCGCGGCCGATGAAATCGAACACATAGGCCGAGGCCGGCGCGCTGTAGATCTCGTCGGGCGTGCCGACCTGTTCGATGCGGCCGTCCTTGAGCACGACCACGCGGTCGGCCAGCTCCAGCGCCTCTTCCTGATCGTGGGTGACGAACAAGGTGGTCTGCCCGGTCTGGTCGTGCAGGCGCCGCAGCCAGCGGCGCAGTTCGACGCGGACCTTGGCGTCGAGCGCGCCGAACGGCTCGTCGAGCAAAAGCACGGTCGGGTCGATCGCGAGCGCGCGGGCCAGGGCGACGCGCTGCTTCTGTCCGCCCGATAATTGTTCCGGATAGCGCGCGCCGAGCTCCGGCAACTGGATCAGGTTCAACAGCTCCTGCACGCGCTGGGCGATGGCGGCCTTGTCGGGCCGGTGAGCGCGCGGCCGGCTGCGCAGGCCGAAGGCGATGTTCTCGGCCACGCTCATGTGCTTGAACAAGGCGTAGTGCTGGAACACGAAGCCGACGTTGCGCTCGCGCAGGCTCAGCCGGGTCGCGTCGCGGTCGCCGAACAGCAGGCGGCCCGAATCGGGTTGCAGCAGGCCGGCGATCACCCGCAACAACGTGGTCTTGCCCGAGCCCGACGGCCCGAGCAAGGCGACCAGTTCGCCCGAGGCGACGTCGAGGTCGACCGAGTCCAGCGCGGCGACGCTCGCGTAACGCTTGGCGATGGCTTGAATGTGCAGATCCATGTCGGGCGGCTACCTATCGAATCAATGTCGGCGATGCGAACGCGCGAGCGCGTCGCCGTGGCGTGCCTCGAGCCAGATCTTGAACACCAGGGTGACCAGGGCCAGACCGGCGAGCAGGGAGGCGACGGCGAACGCGGCCGCGGCTTCGCCGCCGAGTTGTTTGTACAACACCTCCACGTGCAGCGAGAGCGTGTTGGTCTTGCCCATGATGTTGCCCGACACGACCGTGACCGCGCCGAACTCGCCCATGGCGCGCGCGCTGCACAGCAGCACGCCGTACAGCAGGCCCCATTTGATGTTCGGCAGGGTCACCCGGAAGAACATCGTCCAGGCGCTGGCGCCGAGCGAACGCGCCGCGAGTTCCTCGTCGCTGCCTTGCTGCTCCATCAGCGGGATCAGCTCGCGCACCACGAACGGGAAAGTCACGAACATCGTCGCCAGCACGATGCCGGGCGTGGCGAACAGGATCTTGATGTCGTGCCGGTTGAGCAGGTCGGCGAAATAACCGTGGGTGGGGCTGAACAACAGCACCAGGCACAGGCCGGCGACCACCGGCGATACCGCGAACGGCAGGTCGATCAAGGCCAGCAGGGTGCGCTTGCCGCGGAACTCGAACCGGGTCAGCGCCCAGGCCATGAACACGCCGCAGATCGCGTTGACCGGCACCACCACGGCCGCGGTCAGCAGGGTCAGGCGCAGCGCCGACAAGGTGTGCGGCTCGGTCACCGCGGCGATCCAGACCTTGAGCCCGCTGCCGAACGCGGCGCCGAGCAGCATCAGCAGCGGCAACACCAGCACCAGGACCATGATCGCGACCGCCAGGGCGATCAAGGTCCAGCGCACCCAGGCCGGTTCCTGGAATTGGTCGCGCGCCTCAGCCATCGCGGCGGCTCCCGTGGGCGAACAGCGCCGAGGCGGCGTTGATCGCGACCAGGCAGGCGAACGACATCAGCAGCAGCAAGGTCGCCAGCACGATCGCCGCGGTCACCCCGCCTTCTTCTTCCAGGCGGATGGTGATCAGCAACGGCGCGATCTCGGTCTTCATCGGCAGGTTGCCGGCGATGAAGATCACCGAGCCGAACTCGCCCAGGCCGCGCGCGAACGCCAGCGAGAAACCGGTCAGCAGCGCCGGCAGCAGCTCGGGCAGGATCACCCGGCGCAAGGTGGTCAGGCGCGAGGCGCCGAGCGAGGCCGCGGCTTCCTCCTGTTCGCGGCCCAGCGCTTCCAGCACCGGCTGCAGCGTGCGCACGGCGAACGGCAGGCCGATGAAGATCAGGGCGATGACGATGCCGGTGGTGTTGTTGACCAGCTTGATCCCGAACGGCTGCAGCAACTGGCCGATCCAGCCGTTCTCGTCGTAGATCGCCGCCAGGGTGATGCCGGCGACCGCGGTCGGCAGCGCGAACGGCAGGTCGACCAGCGCATCGAGCAGGCGCCGGCCGGCGAAGCGGTAGCGTTCGAGCACCCAGGCGATCAGGGCGCCGCCGAACAGCGAGCAGACTGCGGCGATGAAGGCGGTGGCGAAGCTGACCTTGAGCGAGGCGATCACCCGCGGATCGCCGATCGCGCGCAGCCAGCCGTCCAGCCCGAGCCCGCCGGAGCGCAGGATCAGCGCGGCCAGCGGCAGCAGCACGATCAGGCCGAGCCAGGTCAGGCCCAGCCCCAGGCCGAGCCCGAAACCGGGCAACGGCCGGCGCCAGCGAACGGCGGAGGTCGGCAGGGGCAGGGCGTGCTCGCTCATGTGGCGTGGGCGGCCGTCTGAAGTCGGGGACAGAGGGGTGGGACGCTATCCCAGCGACGGGCGCCCAGGGAAATGCGCGTTGGTTGTTTCGAGGTGCGAGATGGCGATATGGCCAGGATGACGCGGCCCGGATTCGCGGCGGGTGAAGCCGCGCGGGCCGGGCGGGCCGGGCTAGGCGGGCCCGGCGGGCGCTGGCCGTCCCG
>NZ_JBPKJP010000137.1:0-8322 GCF_051217035.1 Lysobacter sp. 1R34A | reverse complement strand
GGCTGCGCCGGATCGGCAAGGCGATCGCGCCGGCGCCGCGCGCGGCCGCGCCGAACTGCGCCGGCTGCGACAGCTGCGGGCCGTCGGACTGAGGCGGAGCATAGTCCGATTCGCCAGCGCCGAACGCAACGAAGCCCCGCGATGAGCGGGGCTTCGTCTTTCAAGCCGGTAGAACGCGTGGCCGCGGCGCCGAGCCCGGCGAGCGGAACCTGCGATCGCCGGCGGCGATCCGCGCGCTCAGTTGCTGCGGCTGCGCAGGTAGTCCTGCACTTCCTGCAGATAGCTCTGCGCTTCCTCGCGGTGCGCCGGGGCGAGTTCGCTGCCGAAGCGGCTCTTGCCGTCGTGCAGTTGCAGGTAGGCCGCGACGCTGCCGTCCTCGCGCAGGAAGTCGAAGATCGCGATGAAGTCGTTGGCCGCGGGCTCGTTGAAAGCGCCGGCGGCGCGCAAGGGGCTGAGGATGCGCAGCCGCTCGGCGAGGTTCTCCGATACCCGCAGCATCGCGATGTGCAGGGTGCGGTTGATTTCGTCGTACTCGACCGGCGGCGTGCCGGTCCACTCGTCCTGGCGCCAGGCTTTGATCAGGTCGGCCACGGTCGGCGCATCCAGGTCGGCGAGCATTTCCGCGGCGGCCTTGCCGAGGCCGCGGACCGCGTGGCGGTCGAACCAGGACTGCCAATCGTCGAACGAGACCGGGCGCGCCGGCGTGGAATTCATGAAAGCTTCGTACTGCTCGTGGCTCAGCGTGAATCTCGCGTACAGCGAAGCGGGTTGCGACATCGAAAGGGGTCCTTTCCTGTGACCGACGCGCAGACGCCTCAGCGTCGCAGGCGTCCTTTGTTCGCGGCCTTGTAGCCGACCGCTTCGAACGCCTCGACCGCCAGGGTGAAGGTGCGTTCTTCGCCGGGGTGCAGGGCGCCGACGCCGACGACCTGGCGGGTGATCTCCTCGCCGCGGTCGTTGCGGATCGACAGCACCATGGAGTATTCCCACGCGCCGTCGCTCGGCGGATGCCGAATCGTGCCCTCGACATGCAGCGGCGAGAATCTCGCCGCCGTCTGTTGCGATGCGTCCGAATCGAAGCGCAAATGATGCCGGCACGCCGGACAGACGCTCGCGCTTTCGAGGATCGTCGCCTTGCAATGCGGACAAATGCGCGTCGCCCCGGGCAGGCCCTGGCGGACGGCGCTCATGAGTCGGCGCCGGTCTCCGTCTTGGCGCCGTTCTTGTCGGCCTTGCCTTCGCCGCGCCCGTCTTCGTTGCGTGCGGTCGGCTTGGCGGCGTCCTTGTCGTCCCAGCCGAACTCGACCTGCCCGCGCATGCGCGAACCGGCCGCGACCGTCATCACCGCCGCCTTGACGTCGCCGATCATCGCGCCGCTGTCGAGCAGTTCGACGCGCTGCGCCGATTCGATGTTGCCTTCGAGTTCGCCGGCGATCACGACCTTGCGCGCGCGCACGCCGCCGGTGAGCTTGGCGCCGAGTTCGACGGTGAGGTCGCCGTCGACCTGGACGTCGCCCTTGAAGCGGCCGGCGATGCGGATGTGGCCGGAACCCTGGATCTTGCCTTCGATCGACAGGTCCGAAGCGATCAGGGACTCCTTGACCGTTTCGCGTTCGACCGCGCGCGCGGCCGGAGCCGGCGCGGGAGCCGGTGCGGCGGCATACGGCGCGGGCGAGGGCGAAGCGTGTCCAAACGAGAATTCGGTGGCCGCGTCGGGTTCTTTCTTGAGCGCGGTTTCCGGTTGCGGCGGCGGTACCGGATTGTCGCGCTTGGGCGGAGCAGGCTGGTTGAAGATGGCCATGACGCGGTGTTTCCTCAGGTCGGGGGATCAGGTGATGACACGCGTGAACTTCGGAGCCTAACACGCTGATACGACGCGCCCACTGTGATGAATCTCACCAATCGGAGTTGCAGAAAACCGCGACTCGGATTCAGTTTTCGCAGGCGTTTGCGCAACTGCGAAACGCCTCGAAGGCCCGCGCATTCAGCGAAACCGCGCCGCGGTTGCGATGGCAAAAATAGTTCAGAAATCTTTCAGGCCGATGAACAGGCCGATGAAAGGCAGCTCTTCGCTGGCGAATCGACCGCCGGGCGAGCGCGACGGGAATGGGATGGACTGGCCTCAGGCGATACGGATCGAGCCGGCAGCGATCACGCCCACAGCAGGCCGCGCACGATCAGCAACAGTGCCGCCGCCACCAGCAAGGGGCGCAGCCAACTCGCCTGTTCGCGCGCGGTCTGCAGATCGGTGCGCTGCAATCGGGCCAAGTGCAGGTCCTGAGCGACCGGAGTCGCCACGCCGGCGGCCAGGTACAGCGGCAGCCATGCGTCCGGTATCGCGCGCAACTGCCCGGCCGGCGTGCCCAACACAATCGCGAAACAATCCGGCAGGCACACCGCGACGACAAGCCCGGCGAACATCGTCCACACCGTGCGATAGATGCGGCCGACGCCGCGCGCGACCATCCAGGTCACCGCCATGCCGACGACGGCCAGCGCAGACAGGTCGGTCGACACCGGCGCGAGACCCAGCGCGAGGACGGCGAGCGCGGCGACCAACAGCAACGGCCGATCGCGAAACGACAGCACGCCGGGATCGCCGCGCCTGGGCAACAGCGGCGTCAACATCCGGACGCAGGCGAGCGAGAGCCAGATCGCCGCGCCGATGAACCACACCCGCGGCAGGTCGGCAAGCAGGGAGTTGCGCGGGCCGAAGGCGGCGAAGAAGCCGAGCAGCAACAGCGGATACAGCACGATGCGTGCCGCCGCGAGCAAGGCGCGGCGCACATCGATGCGATGGCGATCGGTCGCCCGATGCCAGAAGTCCATGCTGCCGGCATCGAGCCGCGTCGCCGCCAGCTGCGGGTCGATCTGCTGCAGGCTCGACCACAGGCTCATCAGGCGCGTCGGCAGCATCGCGACCAGCGCGATCAGCACCCGGCGCCAAAGCGAATAGGGCCCGAGCAGCTCGCGCATCAGCATCCGGTCCACCGGCCGCACTCGCGGCGACAGCATCGTCGCGACGGTCTGCTCGAACTCGGCGGCGGCCTCGGCGCGCCGGCTGGCCTGATGCAGTTGTTCCTGCAGCCAGTCTTCTCGCGGGTTGACGCTGTCGAGGGCGAAGAAGGCGGCGATGGTGCGCACCGACTCGCTCGTCAGCGGCGGGTCCGCCATGGCCAGCGCATGCGCGACCGGTGCGCGCAAGGCCTGTTTCAGGTCGAGCGAGTACAGCGGCTCCAGGTCCAGCAGCCAGCGCTCCAACTCGGCCGCGCCGTGATCGCTCGCGCGCTGCAGCAGCTCGTCGAGGAAGGCGCGGCCGTCGAAGGCGTCGCTTTGGTCCTCGTCGTCGGACCGCGGCGAGGGCGGTCTGCGCCAGCCGTCGTCCGCGGACGCGTGCGAGCGGCCCGATGGGGGCTCGGATGCCTCCGCGCGATCGGACTCCGGCGGTTCAGCGACGGGGCCGTCGCCGTGTTCGCCGTGGTGTTCGCGCTGCCGCTCCGGCGCCGCCGCCGCAAGGTCTTCGTCCTCATCCTCGCCGTCTTCGCCGAGCGAGCGCCGGTGCTCGGCGTAGGCCAGGCAGTGCCGGTAGGCATCGTGCAGGTCCTGGAACCCGGCCGGGTCCTCGTCGGGACGGCTGCGGCGCAGCTCGCGCGCATAGGCGCGCTTGATCTCGCGCTCGTCGGCGCTGGCGGCGATGCCCAGGCGCTCGAACGGACTCATGTCTCGTTCGCCGCCTGGATCACCCGAGCGATCGCCACCAGCAGCATCAACAGGAAAAACAACACGCCCGGCGGCAGGCCGAGCGGATGGCGGCCGCGCTTGCCGGGACGAGGGTCCGGGTCGAACCGCAGCCCGCGGAAATCCGCGCCGCGCGCCTGCGAGTAGGCGCGCAGGTCGGCGATCGCCGGTTGCAGCGCCGCGGTGCGCGGATGCACGGTGTCGAGATCGAAGAAGGCCAGCACGATGTCGAGCTGGGCGATGTACAGCGAGGGTTCGCGTTCCAGGCGCGCCACCAGGGCGGGGGCGAGCGCCTGCTTGCGTTCGACCGAGTACAGGTCCGGGTGCTCGCGCAGCCAGCGTTCGAGTTCCTGCGAGCTGCCCTCGCGCGCGACCTGCAGCAGGCGGTCGAGGAAGGCGTCGCTGTCGAAGGGGGGGCGGTCGAAAGCGCCGCGGTCGAAGTCGTCGCTGTCGCTTTCTACGGCGTCGCGCTGGACGCCGGTGTCGCCGGCGGGCGGCGCGTCATCCGCGCGCAGGCGCAGCGTCGGCAGCGCCCGCGTGCCGTCGAGCAGCGCGTCGAGGTCCTCGAACATCGCGCTCGCCGCTTCGGGCTGCGGCCGGCGCGCCCATTCCAGGCAGCGCTCATAGGCTTCGTTCAACTGCTGGAATGCGACCGGATCCTCGTCGGGCCGGGTCTTGCGCAGCTCGCGCGCATAGGCGCGCTTGATCTGGCTTTCGTCCGCGTCGTGGTCCAGGCCCAGGCGGGCGAACGGGCTCATGCGCGGGCCATGCTCAGGACTGGGCTTCGATCGCGTCGAGGTAACGCGCGAACTCGCCCCGGTGGTGGGCGATGACCTCCGGGTCCTGCAGGTCCAGGGCGCCGCGGAACTGCACCAATGCGTCCTGCAACTGCTCGCGCGCCCACAGCAGTTCTTCGTACAGGCGTTCGGCGCGCGCGATCAGGGCGATGTTCTCCTGCTGCTCGCGCGGATGCACCTTGATCGCCGCGAGGGCGGCCAGGCGTTCGCGGATCTCCTGCTGGCTCAGCACGCCGGGGTTCTTTTCCAGCACCACCTCGCGCTTGAGCCCGGTCGACAGCGCGACCGCCTCGACCTGCAGCAGGCCGTTGATGTCGTAGGTGAAACGCACGTCGATCGGGTTCTCGTCGCGGCGCTTGGGCGGCAACTCGATCGAGACCATGCCGAGGCGGACGTTGTGCTCGACCCTCGGGCTCTCGCCCTGGTAGATCTCGATCTCGACCGCGCGTTGCTCGTCGTAGGTCGGGAAATAACGCTCGACCCGGCTCACCGGCACGGTGCTGTTGCGGTGGATGATCGGCGAGAAGATGCCGGTGGTGTAGCGGCCGTGGGTCTCGCGGCTGGTGCTGACGCCGAGGGTGTGCGGACACACGTCGGTGAGGATGATTTCCTCCAGCGATTCGTCGCGCGCCTTCATCCCGGCGGCGACGCAGGCGCCCAGGCCGATCGCTTCGTCGGGGTTGACGTGGCGCAGCGGCAGGCGGCCGAACATGCGCGAGACCAGGCGTGCGCTCAGCGGCATGCGCGAGGCGCCGCCGACCAGGACGATTTCGTCGAGCTGGGCGGGGCTGAGCTTGGCGTCGCGCATCGCCCGTTCCAGCGGCGCGCGCAGGCGCTGCACCAGCGGTTCGCAGATCCGCGCGAAGGCGGCCTCGTCGACCCGCCAGGCGCGCGCCTGGCCGGCCAGGTTCAGTTCGAAGCCGACCTCGCTGCCGCGGGCCAGTTCGTGTTTGAGCGCCTCGATGCGGCGTTCGAGGATCGCCAGCTCGGTCAGGCTCAACTGGCTCGCGGCCAGGCCGTGTTCGCCGAGGAAGGCTTCGAGCAGGGCCTGGGAGAAGTCTTCGCCGCCGAGGAAGTTGTCGCCGGCGCTGGCGTGCACTTCCATGATCCCGTCGAACAACTCCAGGATCGACACGTCGAAGGTGCCGCCGCCGAGGTCGAACACCAGGTAACGGCCGCCGCCGTCGCGCTGCTGCAGGCCGTAGGCCAGGGCCGCCGCGGTGGGTTCGTTGACCAGCCGCTCGACCTTGATCCCGGCCAGTTCGCCGGCGATGCGGGTGGCCTTGCGCTGGCTGTCGGAGAAATACGCCGGCACGCTGATCACCGCCTCTTCGACGCGGCGGCCGAGGTCGGCCTCGGCGTCGGCGATCAGCGACTTCAGGATCAGCGCCGACAATTCCTCGGGACGGAAACGGTGCTTGCCGAGCGCGGTGACGCGGTCGGTCCCCATCCAGCGCTTGAACGCGGCGACGCTGCGCTGCGGGTGCGAGACCAGCCGTTCGCGCGCGGCGCGGCCGACGATGACCTCGTTGTGCTCGCCGACGCTGACCACCGAAGGCGTCAGCAGCGAGCCCAGGGCGTTCGCGATCAGGCGCGGGCCGTCGGGCCCGTGGACGCCGATCAGCGAATGGGTGGTGCCGAGGTCGATGCCGACGATCATGCGAAGCAGTCCTTTGCTGCGGGATTACATGCGGAATACGCCGAAGCGGGTGCGGTCCTCGATCGGCGCGTTGAGGCTGGCCGACAGCGCCAGCCCCAGCACCCGGCGGGTGTCGGCCGGGTCGATGATGCCGTCGTCCCACAGCCGCGCGCTGGCGTAGTAGGGGTTGCCCTGGCTTTCGTACTGGTCGCGGATCGGTGCCTTGAAGGCTTCCTCTTCATCCGGCGTCCACACCTTGCCGGCCGCCTCGATGCCGTCGCGGCGCACCGTCGCCAACACCGAGGCGGCCTGTTCGCCGCCCATCACGCTGATGCGCGCGTTCGGCCACATCCACAGGAAGCGGGCGCCGTAGGCGCGGCCGCACATGGCGTAGTTGCCGGCGCCGAAGCTGCCGCCGATCACCACGGTGAACTTGGGCACGTGCGAGCAGGCCACCGCGGTGACCATCTTGGCCCCGTCCTTGGCGATGCCGGCGTTCTCGTATTTCTTGCCGACCATGAAGCCGGTGATGTTCTGCAGGAACACCAGCGGGATGCCGCGCTGGTTGCACAGCTCGATGAAGTGCGCGCCCTTGAGCGCGCTCTCGGCGAACAGGATGCCGTTGTTGGCGACGATGCCGACCGGATAGCCGTGAACGTGGGCGAAGCCGGTGATGAGGGTCTTGGCGTAGCGCGCCTTGAACTCCTGCAGCTCGCTGCCGTCGACGATGCGGGCGATCACCTCGCGGATGTCGAACGGGCGGCGAGTGTCCTTGGGGACGATGCCGTACAGCTCCTGCGCGGCGTACAGCGGCTCGCGCGAGGCCTGCACGGTCACCGGCAGGGTCTTGCGGCGGTTGAGGTTGCCGACGATCTCGCGGGCGATCTGCAGCGCGTGGCGGTCGTCCTCGGCGAAATGATCGGCCACGCCCGACACGGTGGTATGCACTTCGGCGCCGCCGAGCGCTTCGGCGTCGACCACCTCGCCGGTGGCGGCCTTCACCAGCGGCGGGCCGCCGAGGAAGATCGTGCCCTGTTCCTTGACGATGATGCTCTCGTCGCACATCGCCGGCACGTAGGCGCCGCCGGCGGTGCAGCTGCCCATGACCACGGCGATCTGCGGGATGTTCTCGGCGCTGAGGCGGGCCTGGTTGTAGAAGATGCGGCCGAAATGCTCGCGGTCCGGGAACACCTCGTCCTGCAGCGGCAGGAAGGCGCCGCCGGAGTCGACCAGGTAGATGCAGGGCAGGCGGTTCTCGCGGGCGATCTCCTGCGCGCGCAGGTGCTTCTTGACCGTCATCGGGAAGTAGGTGCCGCCCTTGACCGTGGCGTCGTTGGCCACGATCACCACTTCCAGGCCCTGCACGCGGCCGATGCCGGCGACCATGCCCGCGGCGGGCGCAGCGTCGTCGTACATGCCCTCGGCGGCGAGCGGGGCGATTTCCAGGAACGGCGAACCCGGGTCGAGCAGCGCGGCGATGCGGTCGCGCGCCAGCAGCTTGCCGCGCTCGGTGTGCTTGGCCCGGGCCTTGTCGCCGCCGCCGTGCGCGGCGCGCGCCAGGCGCGCATCGAGTTCCTCGACCAACGCCTGGTGGTAGGCGACGTTGTCCCGGAAATCCTGCGAGCGCGGGTCGAGTTGGGAGGTGATCGCGGGCATTGCACGGCGGCCTGGTTCTGGGACGCGGCATCAAAACACAAAGCGCCGTTCGCGGCCAATCACTTCGGGCGATGCGGTGCAGTACTGGGCAATGTAGCAAGCGCGGCGCGAGGGCGCTGCGCCGGCGCTGCGGACGAGAACGAAAGTCCGCGTATGCGGCCTCCGTGGACGACGGAAGGCCCGTGTGCGCGAGCGCGACAAAGGCCCATTTGGGCGGCCGCTGATGGATGAAGTCCCGCACGTGCGGCGTGCGGACAAAAAGAAAGGCCCGCTTGCGCGGGCCTCTCGAAACAGCGTCTACGCAAGCGGATTAGTGCTTGGCAGCTTCTTCCTTGGCCTTCTCGGCGGCGGCGTCGGCCTTGTCGGAGACCTTGGCGGCGGCGTCGGCGGTAGCGTCGGCAGCCTTGGCGGTCGCGTCGGCGGCGCCAGCAGCGGCGTCGGCGGCGGCATCGGCGGTCGCGGCAGCGGCGTTGTCGACAGCGGCGCCGGCAG
>NZ_JBPKJP010000136.1:0-8513 GCF_051217035.1 Lysobacter sp. 1R34A | reverse complement strand
CCGACCGCCGCGGCCGGCGCCTGCTCATGGCCACGCCGCGCCGCCGACGCTCCGGCCGCGCGCGTGGTCGCTCGCTTCCCCCATCCAGCCGTCGGAACCCCCTCGCGATGTGGATAGTCCAATACGCCCTGAGCCGCCGTTACACCATCGGCGTGCTGGCGATCCTGATCCTGCTGTTCGGCGTGCTGTCGGCGCGCAAGATGCCGACCGACATCCTGCCCGAGGTCGGCATCCCCTCGGTCAACCTGGTCTGGACCTACAGCGGCCTGCCTGCGGCCGACGTCGCCGCGAAGATGACCTCGTTCTCGGAGGCGGCGATCCTCAACACCGTCGACGACCTCAAGGAAGTGCGTTCGGAAACGCTCAACGGCGCCAGCATCGTGCGCATCGACTTCCAGCCCACGGTCAGCCTCGACCGCGCCCTGGTGCAGATCACCGCGGTCTCGCAGACGATCCTGCGGCGCATGCCGCCGGGCACCTCGCCGCCGCTGGTGGTGCGCAACAACGTATCCAGCACGCCGGTGCTGCAACTGGTGCTGTCCTCGGACTCGCTGACCGAAGCGCAGCTCTACGACTACGCCCGCCTGCAACTGCGTTCGCAGATCCAGACCATCCCCGGCATCCGCATGACCCTGCCCTACGGCGGCGCGCCGCGGCAGATCATGGTCGACCTGGACCCGGCCAAACTGCAGACCTATGGCCTGACCCCGGCCGACGTCACCGGCGCACTCGAACGCGGCAGCCCGACCCTGCCCTCGGGTTCGATCCGCGAAGGCCGCCGCGAGATGCAGATCTCGATCGACACCAGCCCGGCCACCGCGGCCGAGTTCCTGGAGATCCCGGTGACCGCGCGCAACGGCGTGGTGATCTACGTGCGCGACGTGGCCTCGGTGCGCGACGGCGGCGCGCTGCAGACCAACATCGCGCGCATGGACGGCTCCAGCGCGGTGTCGGTGGCGCTGATCAAGCTCGGCGGCGCGTCCGCGGTCGAAATCGTGCGCGCGATCCGCGAGCGCCTGCCCGAGATCGAAGCCTCGGCGCCGCCGGGCACGCGCATCCAGCCGATCTTCGACCAATCGGTGTTCGTCGACAACGCGATCGCCTCGATCGAACACGAAGCGGTGCTGGTGGGCCTGCTGGTCGCGCTGGTGGTGCTGGTGTTCATCGGCTCCTGGCGTTCGAGCATGATCGTGCTGTCGGCGATCCCGCTGGCCCTGCTCGCTTCGGTGGCGATGCTGCATCTGCTCGGCTACACCTTCAACGTGATGACCCTGGGCGGCCTGGCGCTGGCGATCGGCATCCTCGTCGACAACGCCGTGGTCGACGTCGAGAACACCAACCGCAACATCGCCCTGGGCAAGGACGTGCGCACCGCGATCCTCGACAGCGCCAAGGAAGTGGTGTTCCCGGAGATGGTCTCGACCATCGCTATCTGCATCGTGCTGACCCCGATCCTGCTGATGACCGGCTTGTCGGCCTGGGTGTTCACCCCGCTCGCGCTGGCGGTGATCTTCGCCATGCTGGCCTCGTTCCTGCTCTCGCGCACCCTGATCCCGGTGCTGTGCTACCTGCTGCTGCCGGCCGACATCGCCAGCCGCGCAAACCCGCGCTGGGCGCCGGAAAAGCTGTTGCTGAAGGTCAGCCACACGGTCGAACACGCGCTCGACCGCTTGCGCGACAAGCACCACGCCCTGCTGATCCGGCTCGGCCGCCACGGCGCCGTGCTCGGCCTGGTCGCGCTGCTGGTGTTCGGCGCCGGCGCGCTCGCGGCGACGTCGCTGGGCCGCGAATACTTCCCGCAGGTCGACGCCGGCCAGTTGCGCCTGCAGGTGCGCCTGCCGACCGGCACCCGCCTGGAAGAGACCGCAGCGCGGGTCAGCGAAATCCAGCGCGAGATCCGCAGCATCATCCCGCCGGCCGAATTGCAGACCGTGTACGAACAGATCGGCGTGCCCGACGCGATCAACCTGTCGCTGGTCGACAGCACCGTGGTCGGTTCGTTCGAGGCCGAGATCATGCTGCAGCTGCGCTCGCCGCACGCCAACAGCCACGATTACCTGGTCAAGATCCGCCAGCGCGTCGCCGAGCGCTTCCCCGACGTGAAGCTGTTCGAGCGTCCGCCGGACGCGACCAGCCGCACCCTCGCCGGGTCCGCCGCGGCGGCCTTCGAGGTGCGTCTGATCGGCCGCGACGTGCCCGGCAACCTCGCCGCCGCGCGCCAGATCGAGCAGCGCCTGCACCAGGTGCCGGGCGCGGTCGACATCGCCCTGCGCCAGGTGCTCGACCTGTCCGAGTACCAGGTCAAGATCGACCGCACCCGCGCCGCCCAGCTCGGCCTCGACGCGCAGCAGGCCAGCCGCGCGGTGCTCGCGGTGCTCGGTTCGGCCGGCACCGTATCGCCGGTGTACTGGACCGACACCGTCAACGCCATCGCCTACACCGTGCAGGTGCAGGCGCCGATCAACAACCTGCAGAACATCGACGCCCTGCTCAACGCGCCGTTGCGGATCGGCAGCGACGGCCAGGCGGTGTTGTTGCGCAACATCGCCACGGTCACCCCGCGCAACGTCCCGGCCAGCATCGCCCGCACCACCCTGGCGCCGACCATCAGCGTGGTCGCCAACGTGCAGGGCACCGACCTGGGCTCGGTCTACGACGAGCTGACCGCGATCACCGGCGAGCTCGGCGGCAAGCTCAAACCCGGCAACCGCATCGAGATCGTCGGCCAGGCCGGCGAGATGCAGAGCGCGTACGGCGAGCTCGCCGCCGGCCTGCTGATGTCGGCGATCCTGGTGTTCCTGGTGCTGGTGGTGAACTTCCAGTCGTGGATCCAGCCGCTGGTGGCGATGTCGGGCCTGCCGGTGGCGATCGCCGGCGCCGCGATCGGCCTGTTCGTCACCGGCACGCCGCTCAGCGTGCCGGCGTTGATGGGCGTGATGATGGTGATCGGTGTGTCGACCGCCAACAGCGTGCTGGTGACCAGCTTCGCGCGCGGCCTGATCGCCGACGGCCACGACCCGGAACTGGCCGCCTACGAATCCGCCGCGGTGCGTCTGCGCCCGGTGCTGATGACCGCCTGCGCGATGGTGCTCGGCATCATCCCGATGGCGATCGGCCTGGGCGACGGCGGCGAGCAGAACGCACCGCTCGGCCGCGCGGTGATCGGCGGCCTGCTGTTCGGCACGCCGGCCACCCTGATCCTGGTTCCTTCCATCCTGGCCGTGCTCGGCCGCCGCCGGAAACCGCAGGCGCAGGCCGAACCGGCCGACGCCGCCGCCCTCCCCGCAGGAGTCGCTCCATGAACATCGTCCTCAACGGCCGGCTCTCCGCGGCCTCGCTGTCGCCGGCCACGCGCTTGCGCGCCGTCCTGGCGGCAGCCCTGCTCGCCGCGCTGGCGGGCTGCAGCCGCAGCGACGCCGAGCCCACGCCGGCCAATGCCCTGCCGGAAGTGCTCACGGTGCAGGCCAAGGCGGCCGACCCGATCACCGAACTGGCCTTGCCCGCGCGCGCGCAGGCCGGCGAGTCGGCGCAACTGTACGCGCGCGCGACCGGCTTCGTCAGCGAGCGCAAGGTCGAACTCGGCGACCGCGTCGAAGCCGGCCAGGTGCTGGCGACGATCTCGGCGCCGGAGATCGACCAGTCGGTGCGCGAGGCGCGCGCGGTGCTCGCCCAGGCCGCCGCCGACCAGGAACTGGCTCGGATCAATTACGACCGCGCCCAGGCGCTGATCGGTTCGGGCGCGATCTCCAAGGAATACTTCAGCGACCGCAAGGGCAACTTCGATGTCGCGACGGCGGCGCGCAACGCCGCCCAGGCGCGACTGACCGCGGCGCTGGAACGGCAGTCGTTCCAGGCGGTGCGCGCGCCGTTCGCCGGCGTGGTGGTGGCGCGCAACATCGAGCGCGGCGACCGCGTGGTCGGCGATTCCGCCTCGGCCAGCGCGCCGATGTTCGAGATCAACGTGCTCGACCCGCTGCGCGTGGTGGTCGACGTGCCGCAGAACGTCGCCCTGCAGATCCAGCCGGGCCTCGAAGCGGAAGTCAGCTTTCCCGAATTGCCCGGGCAGGTGTTCAAGGCCCAGGTCGCGCGCAGCGCGCGCACCCTCTCGCGCGAGTCCGGGGTGATGCGCACCGAGCTGCGCCTGCCCAACCCCGACAGCCGCATCCCGGCCGGCATGGTCGGCACCGTGCGCCTGCACCTGCCGCGCGCGGCCGCCGCGGTGGTGCTGCCGGTATCGACGGTGATCCAGCGCGCCGCCGGCGCCCAGATCGTCGCCCTCAACCCCGATTCGACCATCGCCTATCGCGAGGTCACCCTGGGCCGCAACCTCGGCAACGAGATCGAGATCCTCAGCGGCATCCGCGCCGGCGAAACCATCGTGCTGGCGCCGAACGCCCTGCTGAGCGAAGGCAACAAGGTCCGCGCCAAGGCCCTGCCGCCGCCGAAGAAGTCTTGAGTCGCCCGCTGCGGTACTGCGCTGGGCCGAAGCTGGAACACGGATAGCGAAGCCCACGCCGCCTTGGGCTGGCCCGGACGTCGCGACACGAATCGCGCAGGACGGGGTCACCGGCTGTCGCGGGGCAGAGGCGAGCAGGCGAGCTGCGAACGCGGCCGCTATCCATAGAGCCGAACACGCCTCCCCGTGCCGGGCACGGGGAGGCCGTTCGCTATCGAAGAGGCGTCATGCGATCGCAACGGATCGTGCCGTTGCGGGCCTCAGGAGCGCGCCGTTGCGGGCCTAGGCCCGGGGCTGCCGCGGCCGGGCCGCGCAGCCAGTCAAGGCCGCCAGGGTCTAGCCCGCCAAGCCACTCAGGGCTTGTTGTCGCCGTGGCCGTAGCTGATCACCCGGCCGACTTCCCAATGATCGGCCTGCTGGCGCCAGATCAGCAGGAAATCGCTGACGCCGTCGCACTGGCCGGTCTTGACCTGGCAAAAACGGTGCTGGCCGGTTTCGAGAGCGCCGTAGCTCTTGATCGGCCGGACCTTGATCGTGCCCGGGATCAACTCGCGGCGGATCTTGCCGCAGACGCCTGCGCGGGTCTGGGCGATCATCGATTCGCGGGTCCACGATACGCCTCCGACGTCGTGGTAGAACTCGACGTCGGAGGAAAAATAATCCGAATAACGCTTGAGCTGCTTCGGGTCGGTGCAGCGATTGAACGCGTCGAACACCTGCGTATCGAGCCCGGCGATGGTGTCGTGCAAGGCCCTGTCGGCGGCACTGACATCGCCGGTCGGGGCAGCCGGCGCGGCAATCGGCGCGGCGGGCGCATTGGGTTCGGCGGCGGAAGCGATCCCGGTGGGTATTGCGAGCATTGCGGTGAAGCCGAGTACCCAAGCCAACTTGATCATCGATCCACTTCCCTTGTGTCGGTCCGCGGATCATAGCCGGAGCCGGCTGCTGCGTCGCCTGTCCGGCTTGGCGCGTCCGTGGCGGCGGCACTGGAACGCCGTAGAACCGCGGCCCCGGGGTGGCCCGGGATCGGGTCGGACCCGCCATGTCCAGCTGGTTCCAGGCGGACGCAGCCGAGTCGGGTCGGGTGAAGCCGAGTCGAGCCGAATCGAATCGAGCGACGCCGCGAACCGAGCGCGGCCGACGCCGACGCGATGTCAGCGCGGCTCGCACCGGCCGCCGAGAATCGGCGGCAGGGCCGGCGGCGCATCACCTGTCCTGCGCCGGCGGCGCCGAAGCCGCGTCGATGGTCTCGATGCTGGCCGAGGGGAGCATGCACAGCGCAGGCTCGCTCGCCAGCGCGGCGCCACTGCCGGCTCCTTGGGCGCCCGCGGTTTCTAGCGCCATCGCCTTGCGCGCTTCGGCCAGAATCGGCAGCAGCTTGTAGAAGGAATTGGCGACCGCACGCCGGCCCATCGCCGCATAACGGTCGCCTTCGCACAACGCGAACCAGGTCGCGTCGTACAAGGCCTGCATGGCGCGACCGGGTTCCGGGCCGCGATCGGGGCGGGTCTCGAGCGTCATGGCGCACTCCACTCGGCCGCGCGATGGCCGATGACGACACCTTAGCGAGCCGACGTCTCACCCCGGGATACCGGCAACGCATTTTTGCGGCGGCGTTCAGACCCACGTCATGTCACGACGTCATGCCGTAACGAACGGTTCAGTCCGTTCGCACAACGGCGTGAACCACGGCACATATCGAGCGGCCGATCCCACCCGCAAGCAAAATCGGCGGCCGCGTGTCAGCCGGTGGGACGCGACGATGGAAGGCTGATGCGCACACCGACACGGCCGTCGCCGGCCTGGGTCGACGCGCCACCGACTTCCCACGACGGCCTCGCACCGTCGCCACTTTCGCAAGGACTCGATTCACCCATGAGCGACATCATCGATCAGGCCCAACGCTTCGAGGAGATCAACCTCGCCCAATCGTTGCAGGCCCAGCGACTCGCCGCCGAAGCCGCGACCCGGCCCCTGGCCGCCGGCTACTGCTTGAACCACGCCTGCCTGGAACCGTTCGACGACGACCCGCAACGACTCTATTGCGGCCCGGCCTGCGCCGAGCGCCATCACCGCCAGACCCAGCGAGACCGTCACGCGCTACGCGGAAAATAGCGGGAGCCGCGTTCGCTCAGAGGCGGAAGCAGCGGTGGATTTGTACCGACCCGCCCATTACCGATAGCTATTGCTATTGCAGTCGCTGTCGCTGTGCGCAGCCACGCACTCGCGACTGCGAAAGAAGACCCGAAGGGCGGCCCGCAGGGATGCGCGCCGTTTTTCATCGGAACAGGGATGTCCCGTATGTAGATCCCCACGTCGGCATCGAACACGCGGGCCTTCGATTCAAAGAGAAGCACTTTTCTTTGGTTACCTTTTTTGTTGCTTCAGACAAAAGAAGGTAACCCGCCGCTTTAGTGTCGGAAGCTTTGGATTTGATCTAGATCTTGATCTTCCACGAGGAATGCGCCGCAAGACCGCCGCAGCGATGTCGCGGCTTGCGCCGCCCCTACCCTGGCGAGAGCTCGCCGCTTCGATGGATGACATCCGCCCTGGCACCTCTGCGCGTCCCGTGGTCGCGGCTCACGCCGCTGCTACGGGGATGGTGGCGCCGCACTTCCCTTCCACATTGCAGCTTTCGCTTTCGCTGTGCGTCGCCGCGCACTCACGAAGGCCCTGGAAGACCCAGACGGCGGCGCGCAGGGATGCGGGCCGTTTTTCATCGGGACAGGGAGGTCCCGTATGAAAAATCCCCGCGTATGCATCGAACGCGCGGGCCTGTGATTCAAAACAAAGCACTTTTCTTTGGTTACCTTTCTTTTGTTGCTTCAAACAAAAGAAAGTAACCCGCCGCTTTAGTGGCGGAAGCTTTGCACTTGATCTTGATCTTTGATTTCGTTCGATGAACGATGCGCCGCAAGACCGCCGCAGCGATGTCGCGGCTCGCGCCGCTCCTACCAGCGAAAAATTATCCCTTCGAGCGATCACGAAGGCGTTGCGGCCTCTACACGTCCCGTGGTCGCGACTTGCGCCGCTCCAACACCGGCGAGCGCACACCGCTTCGATGGTGACACACGCATTGGTGTGTAAGTGCGTCCCGCGCCGCGATTCACGTCGCTCCTACCGGGAGCTTGGCGAGTAACGACGCGAACATGAGGCGGCGCGGCCGCGGATCGCTCGCTCCTACCCAGCGAAACATGCCGCTTCGACGAACGACGATGGCCTAGTTGTCTCTGCGCATCAGGCGGTCGGGACTCAGGCTGCTCTCCAGGGGAGAGCCACGATGACGCTGATGCAATAACTCAAGGGCAGCAGCGACGCATGTCGCGACCGCGTCCCGACGGCCCCGCCGCGCATCAGCCCAATAAGCGGAAGACCCCCACCGCTAGAAACCGACATCGCAGCCGCCACGCCGCCCCAGGCGATGCGTCCCCTAACGCTCCCGCACCGGAAAACTGCACTCCGCGTAATACAACTCGCAACGCCGGTCCCTGCGCGCCTCGCACGCGCCCAGGCCGATTTCGGCGGCGCGCTCGGCGCTGCTCGCGGTGGAGGTATCCGATTGGCGATCGCCGGCGACCACCACCACGCAGCTGTCGCGGTAGCTGAACTCGACCTTGCAGGCCCGGCCGCCGCGCGCACGGCAGTCCTCCAGGGCGATGCGCCGGGCGTCGCGCTTGCTGCGGCTGTCGCTGGCCACGCCCATGATGCCGGCGGCCGCATCGAAGGCGAGCGCGCCCCACTGGCTGGCCCAGCGCGGTCCGGCCGCGCCGCGCAGGGCGGGACCGCTCGGCATCGGCGCGCAGGCGTTCGGCGAGGCCGCGCTATACGGAACCATGCCCGGCGGGCAGCCGCCTTCGGCCTGCGCGGTTCCCGCCGAGACGGCCGACCACGCAAACAAGGCCGCGCAGAACGCGCGTCTGCGGCGCATCGATAGAGGCTCGCGCATCGCCATCAGCTCCTGCGCACCGCATCTTCGCCGCGCGGCTCGCGCGTCGGCGGGCGGCCCGACTCGTGCATCGCCCCGGTCGTCAAGGCCGGCGTGGCGGCGCGCTGGTCG
>NZ_JBPKJP010000135.1:0-8556 GCF_051217035.1 Lysobacter sp. 1R34A | reverse complement strand
TGGGCCGCCGGGACCCCGCGGGCCGCCCGGGCCGGGGCGACGGCTGCGGCCGCCTTCGGTGTCGCCGGGGCTGGCGTGCTGGATGCGCAACGGGTGACCGGCCACGCGCACCTTCTTCAGGTGCTCCATCAGTTCGCGCGGCATGCCTTCGGGCAGGTCGATCAGGGTGTAGTCGTCGCGGATGTCGATACGGCCGATGTAACGGCTTTCCAGGTCGGCTTCGTTGGCGATCGCGCCGACGATGTTGCCGGGCTGGACGCCGTGGGCGTGGCCGACTTCGATGCGGAAGGTCTCCATGCCGACTTCCGGCGCGCCGCGCGGGCTGCGTTCGGCGCGCGGTGCCGGCGACTCGTCGTCGAACAGCGATTCGGCCTTGTTCGACGGACGCGCCGACGGCGGGGTGTACTGGCGGTCTTCGCGACGCGGCGCCGGGGCGCGCTCGCCGTCGCGCGGCGCACGCGCGTCGGCCTGGCGGAATTCCTTGCGGTGCGCGCCGGAGTTGGAGGCGTTGTCGCGCTCGACGAACTTGCGCGTCGCCGCGCCGCGGTGTTCGCGCGGGCCGTCGCGCTCTTCGCGCTCGTAGCGGGCCGCCGCCGGGGGCGGGGTCAGCAGCAGCGGGCTGTCGCCCTGGACCACCTTGGCCAGCGCCGCGGCGATCTCGACCGCCGGCACGTTCTTCTCGCGCTCGTAGCGCTCGACCATTTCGCGGAACAGGCCGAGGTCGGCGCTTTCCAGGGCTTCGGTGATGCGGCCGAGGAAGCGCGCGACGCGCTGTTCGTTGACGGTCTCGACGCTCGGCAGCTCCATCGGCTCGATCGGCTGGCGCGTGGCGCGCTCGATCGCGCGCAGCATGCCGCGCTCGCGCGGGGTCACGAACAGGATCGCCTCGCCCTTGCGCCCGGCGCGGCCGGTGCGGCCGATGCGGTGGACGTAGCTCTCGGTGTCGTAAGGGATGTCGTAATTCAACACGTGGCTGATGCGGTCCACGTCGAGGCCGCGCGCGGCGACGTCGGTGGCGACCAGCACGTCGATCTTGCCGTCCTTGAGGTTCTGGATGGTCTTCTCGCGCTGCGCCTGCTGCACGTCGCCGTTGATCGCCGCTGCCGACAGGCCGCGTGCGCACAACTTCTCGGCCAATTCTTCAGTGCCGAGCTTGGTGCGCGAGAACACGATCATCGCGTCGTAGGGTTCGGCCTCAAGGATGCGGGTCAGCGCGTCGAGCTTGTGCACGCCGCTGACCGACCAGTAGCGCTGGCGGATGTTGGCGGCGGTGGTCGTGGTCGACTTGATCGCGATCTCGACCGGTTCTTTCAGATAAGTCTGGGCGATGCGCTTGATCTGGCTCGGCATGGTCGCCGAGAACAGCGCGACCTGGCGCGATTCCGGGGTCTTCTTGAGGACGTTCTCGACGTCGTCGATGAAGCCCATGCGCAGCATTTCGTCGGCTTCGTCGAGCACCAGGCAACGCAGCTCGGACAGGTCCAGCGTGCCGCGGTCGAGGTGGTCGATGACGCGGCCGGGCGTGCCGACCACGACGTGCACGCCGCGCTTGAGTGCCTGCAACTGCGGGTAATAGCTCTGGCCGCCGTAGATCGGCAGCACGTGGAAGCCGGGCAGGTGCACGGCGTACTTCTGGAAGGCCTCGGCGACCTGGATCGCCAACTCGCGGGTCGGCGCCAGCACCAGGGCCTGCGGCTTGAACTGCTTGGGATCGATCTGGGCCAGGATCGGCAACGCGAACGCGGCGGTCTTGCCGGTGCCGGTCTGAGCCTGGCCGAGCACGTCGCGGCCTTCGAGCAGCGGCGGGATGGTCGCGGCCTGGATCGGCGAGGGCGACTCGTAGCCGACGTCCTTGAGCGCGCGCAGCAGCGGCTCGGACAGGGCGAGGTCGGTGAATTTCGGGGTGTCGGGGGAGGTATTGGTCGGGTCGGCGCTCATAACGAGGCTCAGCAGCGCCGGCGATGCCGGTCGGAAGACCCACCAGTTTACTCCTATGAGTGTGGAGCTACGGCTCGGCGCGGGATCGGCGGGCATCCTGGGTACAGGTGGGGACAGTGGCGGGATCGGATGCGGCAGGCACCCACGGGCTCCGGCGGCGGGCTGTGCCGGATCGGTCCTTTGCCACGTGGCGGCGGGTCGTGGCTTGCGGGTATTGCACGTTTGTGCACAATTGAGCTCAATCCTTAACGATTTGGCTGCCATGTCCGCCGACGAACTGCTGCCGCAACAGCGCCATCGCCTGATCCTGGAGCGTTTACTCGCCGAGGGCCGGGTGATCGCGGTCGATCTGGCGCGCGAGTTGGAGGTCTCCCACGACACCATCCGCCGCGACCTGCGCGAAATGGCCGCGGCCGGGCAGTGCCGGCGGGTCTACGGCGGCGCCTTGCCGACGGCGCCCGACCACGGTTCGCTGAGCCAGCGCCGGGCCCAGGCGCCGGCGCGCAAGGCGGCGCTGGCATGCGCCGCGGTGGCCCTGGTCGAGCGCGGCCAGGTGCTGTTCCTCGATGCCGGTTCGACCAACATCGCCATCGCCGAAGCGCTGCCGCGCGACTACGGCCTGACCGTAGCCACCAATGCGCCGGCGATCGCGGCCTTGCTGGCCGTGCGCGACGACATCGAGCTGATCGTGATCGGCGGCCGGGTCGATCCGCATGTCGGTGCCAGCCTCGGCAGCGGCGCGATCCGCGATGCCGCGGCGATCGCCAGCGATGTGTACTTCCTCGGCATCTGCGGCGCCGATGCGCGGGCCGGGATCAGCGCGCTCGATTACGAAGACGCGCAGTTCAAGCGCGCCGTCGCCGCCGCCAGCCGCGCGGTGGTCGCGGTGGCGACCGACGACAAACTCGGCACCGCCGCGCCGTACACGGTGTGGCCGGCCGAGGGCGTGCGGGCGCTGGTGATCGAGCATGGCGGCGACGCTGCGGAGGCCGAGGCCTTCGCCGGGCTCGGCGTACGCGTGCTGCGCGCCGGGCCGCCCGACGATCACGCGAAGCCATCCAACGACCGCGCGCGCACTCCGCGCGCCGAACCGGGCGACTGATCCGCGCATGACCAGCAGCCTGGGCGCCGATGCCTACCGCCTGTCGCGGCCGCGCGCCGCCACCGAACCGAGAACGACCATGAGCGAATTCGACCCCGCCGACGCCCCCGTCGACGAAGCCACCAGCGCCGGCGAGCGCGACCCTTCGCGCGGCGCCGCCGTCGGCGACACCGGCCCGGGCGCGGCGATCGGCGCCAGCGAGCGCCTGTCGACCCGCATCGCCTTCTTCATCGCCGGCCTGGCGATGGCGGCCTGGGCGCCGCTGGTGCCGTATGCGAAGGCCCGCACCGGCATCGACGACGGCATGCTCGGCCTGCTGCTGCTCGCGCTCGGCGCCGGCTCGCTGGCGACCATGCCGCTGACCGGTGCAATCGCCGCGCGCTACGGTTGCCGGCGGGTGATCCTGCTGGCCAGCGCGGTGGTCTGCGCGGCCTTGCCCTTGCTCACCCATTTCTCCAGCGTGCCGGCGATGGCGCTGACCCTGTTCGTGTTCGGCGCGGCCATCGGCACCATCGACGTCGCCATCAACATCCAGGCGGTGATCGTCGAAAAAGCCAGCGGCCGCGCACTGATGTCGGGTTTCCACGGCTTTTTCAGCGTCGGCGGCATCGCCGGCGCCGGGCTGGTCAGTGCGCTGTTGTGGCTGCAGGCGGCGCCCGCGGTCGCGGCGATGAGCGTCGCGGTGGCGCTGGCGCTGCTGATGCTAGCTGGCAGCCGCGGCTTGTTGCGCTATGGCGACGACAGCCAGGGCGGCTCGATGTTCGTGCTGCCGCACGGGGTGGTGATCCTGATCGGTGCGCTGTGCTTCATCGTATTCCTCGCCGAGGGCGCGATGCTCGACTGGAGCGCCTTGCTGCTGGTGTCGCAGCGCGGCGTCGAGGCCCGCGTGGCGGGCATCGGTTATGCGGTGTTCGCCCTGGCGATGACGATCGGGCGGTTCAGCGGCGACCGCATCGTGCATCGCTTCGGCCCGCGGCCGGTATTGGCCGCCGGTGGCGCCTGCGCCGCGACCGGCTTCATCCTGGCGGCGCTGGCGCCGGGCGCCGTGCCGACCTTGATCGGTTTCGCCTTGGTCGGCTTCGGCGCGTCCAACATCGTGCCGATCCTGTTCAGCGCGGCAGGACGGCAAACCGCGATGCCGGCCGGTGCGGCGATTTCGGCGGTCAGCACGCTCGGTTATGCCGGCATCCTGATCGGGCCGGCCGCGATCGGCTGGATCGCCAAGTTCAGCAGCCTGGCGATGGCCTTCCTGCTGCTCGGCGCGGCCTTGGTCGCGGTGGCGGCGAGCGCGCGCATCGCCGCCGCGCGCGACTGAAACGAATCTTCAGCGCGGCCGCTGCGCCAGCCAGCGGTCGAGCTGCGCGGCGAAGGCCTGGCGGTCGCGGGCATGGAACACCGCCGGGCCGCCGGTCTGTATGCCGGCGCCGCGCAGTTCGTCCATGAAATTGCGCATCGACAGGCGTTCGGCGATGGTGTCGCGGGTGTACAGCTCGCCGCGCGGGTTCAGCGCGACCGCGTGTTTTTCCAGGGCCAGCGCCGCCAGCGGGATGTCCTGGGTGACCACCAGGTCGCCGGCGGCGACGCGCTCGACGATCTGCGCGTCGGCGACGTCGAAGCCGCCGGGCACCTGGATCGCGCGGATGTAGGGCGAGGGCGGCGTGCGCAGCCATTGGTTGGCGACCAGGGTCAGCTGCACCCGGGCCCGGTCGGCGGCGCGGAACAGGATGTCCTTGATCACGACCGGGCAAGCGTCGGCATCGACCCAGATCTGCGGCGCGGCGATGGCGGTCATGAGCGGGCGGCTCCGGGTTCGCTGGTGATCCGGCATTGTCGCGCCTGGCGCTGGGCCGCGTCGCATGCCTTCGTCCGGGGCCGGCTACCATGTGGCCCGTGTCGCCGCAGCGTCTGGCGACCATCTCCCCGGAGCGCCGCGCATGATCAAGGTTCATCACCTCAACAATTCCCGCTCGCAGCGCGTGCTGTGGCTGCTCGAAGAGCTGGAGCTGCTGTACGAGATCGTGCACTACCAGCGCGACACGAAGACCATGCTGGCGCCGCCGGCACTGCGCGCGATCCACCCGCTCGGCAAATCGCCGGTGGTCGAGCTCGACGGCCAGGTCCTGGCCGAATCGGCGGCGATCATCGAGACCCTGACCGAACGCTACGACACCGGCCACCGGCTGTCGCCGCCGCCGCAACCGCTGCAGGGCGAGGAGCGGCTGCGTTATCGCTATTGGCTGCATTACGCCGAAGGCTCGGCGATGCCGCCCTTGCTGCTGAACCTGGTGTTCTCCAAATTGCGGCGCGCGCCGATGCCGTTCTTCGCCAAGCCGATCGCGCGCGGCATCGCCGACAAGGCGGTGTCGGCCTTCGTCGGGCCGCAGCTGGCCCTGCACCTGGACTACATCGAAAGCGAACTCGGCAAGCACGAGTGGTTCGCGAGCGACCGTTTCACCGCCGCCGACATCCAGATGAGTTTTCCGGTCGAGGCCGCGGTCGCGCGCGCCCGCGACCGCGAACGGCCGCGCATGCGGGCCTTCGTCGAACGCATCCAGGCGCGGCCGGCCTACCGGCGCGCGCTGGAGCAGGGCGGGCCGTACTCGCTGCTGAGCTGAGCTGGCTGCTGAGCTGAGCTGAGCTGAGCCGGCTTGTTTTCGGGCTGTTCCGGGCCCACTGAAGGGGAACGCGCCGCGGCATCGGCGCGGCCTCCCCCGCGCACCGTCCTTTAGAGCCCCGCATGCATTCGCCGCAGTTCGATAACGCCTTCGTCCGCGAACTTCCCGGCGACCCCGACACCTCGCCGGGCGTACGCCAGGTGCATGGCGCGCTGTATTCGCGGGTCGATCCGACTCCCGTCGCCGCGCCGCGGCTGCTGGCCTGGTCGGCCGAGATGGCCGCGCGCCTGGGCTTCAGCGAGGACGACCTCGCCAGCCCGGCCTTCGCCGAGGTGTTCGGCGGCAATGCCTTGCTCGACGGCATGCAGCCGTATGCGGCCAACTACGGCGGGCATCAGTTCGGCCACTGGGCCGGCCAGCTCGGCGACGGCCGCGCGATCTCGCTCGGCGAGGTCGTCAACGCCGCCGGCGAGCGCTGGGAACTGCAGCTCAAGGGCGCCGGCCCGACCCCGTACTCGCGCAGCGCCGACGGCCGCGCGGTGCTGCGTTCGTCGGTACGCGAATTCCTGTGCAGCGAGGCCATGCACCACCTCGGCGTGCCGACCACGCGCGCGCTGAGCCTGGTCGGCACCGGCGAGAGCGTGGTCCGCGACATGTTCTACGACGGTCGCCCGCAGGCCGAGCCCGGCGCGGTCGTGTGCCGGGTCGCGCCGTCGTTCATCCGCTTCGGCAATTTCGAACTGCCGGCCTCGCGCGGCGAGACCGAACTATTGCGGCAACTGGTCGACTTCTGCATCGCCCGCGATTTCCCGCACCTGAGCGGCGAGGGCGAGGCTTTGTACGGGGCCTGGTTCGGCGAAGTCTGCGAACGCACCGCGGCGACGATGGCGCACTGGATGCGGGTCGGTTTCGTCCATGGCGTGATGAACACCGACAACCTGTCGATCCTCGGCCTGACCATCGATTACGGCCCCTACGGGTGGATCGACGACTACGACCCGGACTGGACCCCGAACACCACCGACGCCGGCCAGCGCCGTTACCGCTACGGCCAGCAGCCGCAGGTGGCGTACTGGAATCTCAGCCGCCTGGCCGGCGCCTTGTCGCTGTTGATCCCGGTCGAGGCCTTGCAGGACGGCCTGCGCCGCTATGTCGATGCCTACAACCTCGCCGAGCGCGACAGCATCGCGCGCAAGCTCGGCCTGCGCGAATGCGGCGACGAGGATGTCGAGCTGATGCAGACGCTGCGCGAATGGCTGCATCGGCATCAGGTCGACATGACGATCTTCTTCCGCGCCCTGGCCTCGGTCGATATCGCCCAGGCGCAGCCGGACGTACAAGTTTTTGCCGAGGCGTATTACGACGCCGAACTGGGCGCGCAGGGCGAGCCGGCCTTGCGCGCCTGGCTGGCGCGCTACGCCGAACGCGCGCGCGCCGATGCCTGGCCCGCGGAGCAGCGCATCGCCCGCATGAACGCCGCCAACCCGCGTTACGTGCTGCGCAATTACCTGGCACAACAGGCCATCGACCGTGCCGGGCAGGGCGACCTGCAAGGCATCGCCGAGTTGCTGGACGTGATGCGCCGCCCGTACGAGGATCAGCCGGGGCGCGAAGCCTATGCCGCGCGCCGCCCGGAATGGGCCCGCGACCGCGCCGGCTGCTCGATGCTGTCCTGCAGTTCCTGAGTCCGCGCTTCCTGAGCGCGCAGTTCCGAGCGTGCAGTTCAACAGCATGACGTTCGTCGATGCGCGGCAACGTAGCCCACGCGGCGAAGGCGCCAGGCCGCCATCGCGAACGCGCCGGGTTTTCAGCACAATGCGCAGCATGAATCCGACTGCCGAACTGCGCGTCCTCGACGCCGATGCGACCCCGTGGCACGACGCGTACTGCGATTACGTTTCCCAGGTATTCCGCCAGGCGGATTTCCGCCGTTGGTGCGAATGGGGGCAGTGGGGCGAGGATTACCGCGCGTTCTGCCTGGTCGGGGACGACGGCCGCGTGCTCGCCAATGCTTCGGCCTGGCGCATGCGCCTGTTGATCGAAGGGCGCGAGGTCGAGGCCTATCAGCTCGGCGCGGTCGGTTGCCTGGCCCGGGCGCGCGGGCAGGGTTGGGCGCGCCGGGCGATGGAGGCCGCGCTGGCGCATTGCGGATCGGCGCCCGTGTTCCTGTTCGCCAACGACAGCGTGCTGGAGTTTTATCCGCGTTTCGGTTTCGCGGCAGCGCCGCAGAGCCTGTTCGAGGCGAGCCTGCAGGCCGAACCGGCGGGCGACGGCAGCGCCGCCATACTCGACCTTTCCGACGCGGCGATTCGCGCCGACTTCCTGCGCGTGGCGGCCGCCGCGCCCGCGGTCAGCGGACGCTTCGCTGCGTGCGATTACGGCCGCATCGCTACCTGGTACGCCGCCAACGGTTATGCCAGCCCCGTGCGCCGGCTCGGCGACGACACCTGGGTGTTCGTCGATGCCGAGAACGGGGTGCTGACGATCGAGGACGTGTTCGCGACCGGGCCGTTCGATCTGCTGGCGGCGCTGCCGCAGCTGATCGAGCAGCCGATCCACACGATCCGGTTCGGCTTCACGCCGGATCGCCTGTGGCCGCAGGCCCGGGCGGTCGGCGCGGAAGCCGATGCCGGTCTGTTCGTGCGCAACCTGGTCTTGCCGGCCGGGCCGCAGCGATTTCCGCTGCTGGCGCGGACCTGAGCGGTAGGCCTGAGCGGCTCAGTGCCGGCGGCGATCGCCGGCTGATTGCCGGTTGATTTGCCGGCGGTTAGAGGTCGGGAGCGCGAGGTCAGGACCGACATCGCTGCCCTGATGTCGATGATTTGAAGGCGCGGCCGGCAAGCGGCAGCGTCGCCGGCAAGCGGCAGCGTCGCCGGCGAGCCGGCTGCGCCGCGCCGATGC
>NZ_JBPKJP010000134.1:0-8566 GCF_051217035.1 Lysobacter sp. 1R34A | reverse complement strand
GCGCGGCGGCGTGCAGGCGATGCGCGCCGGCGTCTTGCGGGTCGGCGGCCACGGCCTGCTCGGCGGCGGACAACGCCTCTGCGGCCGCGCCCCGGCGCAGGGCGTCGAGGATGGGTTCGTACATTCGTGTGCTTCGGGTGGGATGAGAACCGCAATTGTAGGCGGGCCGCGCCGGTTTTCCCGGCCTGGGCGGGGGCCGGCGCCGGAATGCGCGCACGCCGGCCGGCTCGATCGGTCGTCGCAACGGCGCGGCGCGGGCCGCTGCGCCGGGCTCAGGCCGAAGCGCAGGCGCTCAGGCGGTCGGCGATCCAGCGCTCGGCGAAGCCGTCGAGCTGGGCGTTCTCGAGGAAGCCGCAATGCCCGCCCCAGGGCGCGATCTCCAGGCGCGCGTGCTCGGGCAGGACCAGTTCCTGGAAGCCGGCGACCGGGATCACCGGATCGTCGGCGGCCATCAGGATGCTGACCGGAATTTCCAGCCGGGCCATGCGCTGGCCGGCGATCGAGTAGCCGTCGAAGTAGCGGTCGAGGGTGCCGAAGTCGGTATGCCGCTCGACCATCCACTGGGTCAGCGGGCGCATGCTCAGGCCCAGGGTGCGGTCGTCGAAGTCGTGCAGGGCCGGGAACAAAGCGCGCTTGCGCGCCAGCGAATCGCGCCATTTGCGCTCGAAGTACCACAGGTACAGCGGCAGGCCGGACTCCATCGAGTCCATGGTCCGGGCCGGATCGAGCACCGGGCACACCGCGGCGACGTGGGTCAGCGGCAGGCCGGCCTCGGTCGCGCACAGGGCCAGGCGCAGGGCGAAGTTGCCGCCGAGCGAATAGCCGGCGACCGACAGCGGCCGCAGCGGAAACCGGCGCGCGATCTCGGCGGTGGCCTGCACCACCTCGTCGATGCGGTTGGAGTGGAACAGGCCTTCGTTGAGGTGGTGGGTGTCGCCGTGGTCGCGGAAGTTGAGCCGGAACACCTCGAAGCCGCGCGCCAGCAACTGCGCCGCGGTCAGCCGCATGTAGTTGGAATCGGCGCTGCCTTCCCAGCCGTGCAGCAGCATCACCAGGCCGCGCGGCTCGGTGCCGGGCACCGCGCTGTGCAGGCCGTGCAGGCGCACGCCGTCGCCGGCGTCGATCAGGTGTTCGCTGGTGTGCGCGCCGATCCGGGCGAAGCGCTGCTCGGCGCGGCGCCGGCGCAGCGGGCTGGAACCCAGCGCCGACTGGACGTGCGCATTCCTCAGCCAGCGTGGAGGCGCGTAGTCGGCTGCGGTCAGCATGGGCTCAGCTCGCCATCGCCTCGACGATGCGCTGCCGCGCCAGGTCGGCGATGCGGCGGCGGCCATCGGCTTCGCCGGGACCGATCGGGGTCAGGAAATGGATCTCGGCGACGCAGCCGGGCTCGCCGAGCAGGCGCAGGAAGTTGGCGAAGAAACTCTCCTTGCCCTGGAACGCGACCACCGACTGGGCGCTGCCGCGCTCGCCGTAGCGCAGCGCGACCGGTTGCACCGGCACGTTGGCCTCGACCGCGGCCAGGAAGATGCGCGCATGGAAGGGGCCGATTTCGCCGCCGCCGCGCGTGCCGCCTTCGGGAAACACGCCGACCGAGCGCCCGGCGCGCAGGCGCGCGAGCATCTCGTGCAGCACGCCGCCGAGCGATTCGGTGTTGCCGCGGTGATGGAAGATGGTCTCGCCGCGCGCCGCCAGCCAGCCGACTACCGGCCAGCTCTCGATCTCGCGCTTGGCCACGAAGCCCATCATGCGCTGGCTGTGCAGGGTCTCGATGTCGATCCAGCTGACGTGGTTGGCGACGAACAAGGTCGCGCCCGGCAGCGGCGTCCCGATGCGGCGCAGGCGGAAGCCGAACACGTGCAAGAGCCCGGCCGACCAGGCCCGGATCGCGCGATGGCCCAGGGTTTCGCCGCCGCCGACGCGGATGGCGGCGGTCAAGGGCGTGGTCAGCAGCAGCACGAGCGGCAGATGCACGAGCACATGCCACAGGAGCGCGGGTACACGGATCAGGTAACGCAGCGCGCGCGCGGTCGACGCACCCGGAGGCGCGACCGCGCCGGCGTGGGGAGGCGGCGCATTCATTGTGTGCACGATACCGAAGCGTCGTCGCAGCGGCCAGCGGCGATTGCAACGGAAGCCGGGTTTTCGATCCGGTGGCGAAAAAATGAACGCTCGTTCGGACAACGAAGCGAGCGTGCGGGGTCGCCGGCTCGGCCGGGCCGCAGGATCGCCATGGGCGCGCGGGCCAGGCGATCGCCCCGAACGCGGCGCTTGAACGGGGTTCGATGAGGGCCCGGCCCGAGCCGGATTAGTGCAACGACTCGGAAACGAACGATGCGGCCGCGCGAGCGCTCCGCGGCGCATCGGCCGGGCGGCTCGCCCCTCGCACTGCGCTTGCGGCAGTACGAGGGGTCGCAGGCGTGGCCGCCGTCGCCCTCAGTTCGAGACCGCGGCCGGGGCGGCGCCCGCGGCCGCCGCCCGATGGGCCAGGCCGACCTTATGCCCGGCCTTGGCGAAGTACAGGATGTACAGGTAGCAGGGCACCATCAGCAGCAGGAACACCAGCTGGAAGTCGAAGTGCTGCTTGAGCGCGGCGAACAGCTGCGGAATCACCGCGCCGCCGGCGATGCCCATCACCAGCAAGGCCGAACCGCGTTCGGTCAGGCGCCCCAGCCCCTCGATCGCGAGCGGGAAGATCGCCGGCCACATCATCGCGTTGGCGAAGCCCAGCGCGGCGACGAAGCCGACCGAGACATAGCCCTTGGTGAAGAACGCGCCGACGGTGAAGGCGATGCCGAGCACGGCCGAGATCGCGAGGTACTTCTGCTGGCTGACGAAACGCGGAATCACCACCAGCCCGACCAGGTAGCCGACGAGCATCGCGATCAGGGTGAAGGTGGTGAAGAAACTGGTTTCGCTCGGCGGCAGGCCCAACGCCGCGCCGTAGGTACCGATCGCGTCGCCGGCCATCACCTCGGCGCCGACGTAGACGAAGATGCAGATGGCGCCGAGCCAGACGTGCGGGTAATGCATCAGGCCCTTGCCGTTGCCGCCGCTGCCGCTGTCGGCCGGCGTCGCGTTGACGTCCTCGGCGCGGATTTCCGGCAGCGGCGAGCGCAGCAGCAACACCGCCAGCAGGGCCAGCACGCCGGCCATCGCGACATAGGGCACATGCACTTTCGCGGCGAATTCGTCGAGCAGGGTCTGGCGCCCGGCCGGCGTGGCCGCGGCGAGCTGCGCATCGAACTTGTTGATGCCGGCCAGGACCAGGGTCGCGAACGCGAACGGCGCCAGCGCGCCGGCGATCTTGTTGCAGATGCCCATCACCGCGATGCGCTGCGCCGCGCCCTCGATCGGGCCGAGGATGCTGATGTAGGGGTTCGCCGCGGTCTGCAGGATCGCCAGGCCCGCGCCGATGGTGAACAGCCCGGCCAGCGCGCCCGGGTAGGACCCGCGCAGGACGAACTCGCCGAAGGCGAAGGCGCCGATCGCCATCACGAACAGACCCAGCGACATGCCTTTCTTCATGCCGGTGCGCTTGAGGATGCTCGACGCCGGCAGGGCCAGGAACAGGTAGGACAGGTAGAACACCGTCAGCACCAGGAACGCGTTGAAGTCGTTCAACTCGAACCGGTATTTGACGAAGGTGATCAGCGGCCCGTTGAGCCAGGTGACGAAACCGAACACGAAGAACAGCGCGCCGATGATCGCGATCGAACCCAGGTGACGCGGCCGAGCGCTGGCGTTGGAAACCGACATGTGACTCCCCTCCCAGAGCGGCGGGTACCGCCCGCCACGTCCCGCTGGTCATCCGGATGACCGGCACGACAAGCGTCGGCCCAACGTTGTCACAAGTCGCTGCCGCTTGCCAGCCGCCAGGCCAAGAAGCCCGCCAAACCGTGATCTTGCGCGCGCGCCGCTATGTTGCGGCGCATCAATAATCCGGGCGCCGAAACCCGGTTTTGTGGCCTGGCTGACACATTGGCGGGAACTTGTTGACAACGTTGTCAAACCCAGAGCACTCTCGGCGCCGCCAAGGGGAAACACACCGGCAGCCGCGGAGGGCGCATGCAGTGGGAATGGAACGGGACGTCGTCGATGTCCTTGCGGGGACGCATCGTGAACACACGCGCCGGCACGGCGACGGCCGTCGCCGGAGCCTGCGCATGAGCGCGGCGGCACGGCTGAATCCGGCCACGCCCCAGTTCATCGCCGCCGACGTCGGCGGCACCCATACCCGGGTCGGCCTGGTCCGTCCCGGCAGCGGCGGCGAGTCCACCGTGACCGTGCTCGCCCACCGCAAGTATGTCTGCGCCGATTACCCGAGCCTGGCCGCGATCCTGGCCGAGTTCATCGCCGGCAACGCAGTCGGCATCGATCACCTGGTGATCGCCTGCGCCGGCGTGGTGCTCGACGACCAGGTCATCAATTCCAACCTGCCGTGGCGGATCTCGCTGTCGGAACTGCGCCGCGAGCTCGGCCTGCGCCAGGTGTTGTTCATCAACGATTTCCAGGCCAACGCCAACGCCGCCCAGTGCATGGCGCCGGACGATTCGACCCTGCTCACGCCCGGCGTCAGCGAATCGACGCCCGGCCCGGTGCTGGTGATCGGCCCCGGCACCGGCCTCGGCGCGGCGGTGCGCATTCCGCACGGCAAGGCCACCGTGGTGCTGCCGACCGAAGCCGGCCACACCGCGTTCGCGCCGGGCAACGCGCGCGAAGTCGAAATGCTGAGCCTGGCCCAGCAACGCGGCCAGACCCACGTGCCGACCGAGCACTTCGTCTCCGGCCCCGGCCTGGTCAATCTGTATGGCGCGCTGTGCACGCTCAACGGGGTCGAACCCTCGCTGCGCGCGCCGGCTGCGATCACCGAAGCGGCGCGTCGCGGCGAAGCGATCGCGCGCGAGGCGGTGCTGACGTTCTGCGCGCTGCTCGGCAGCGTGATCGGCGACCTGGCCGTGATCAGCGGCGCCAAGTCGGTGTTCATCGCCGGCGGCATCCTGCCTCAGCTCAAGGACTTCGTGCCCGAGAGCGAGTTCCATGCCCGCATGCTCGACAAAGGCGCGATGCGTCCGGTGCTCGAACGCGTGCCGGTGCGGCTGATCGAGAACGAACGCCTCGGCGTGATCGGTGCGGCGAGTTGGTATCTGGAGCACGGTCAATACGAGCCGGGCCGGTACGAGCAGGGCCAGCAGGAAAGCGAATCCGGCGACGGCGCGACGGCGCCGGCGAATCGCCAGCAGAAAACGCAGTAGGCGCAAGGCCTCAGGCGCACGCGCGCAAGGCGCGTGCGCGAAACCGCGGCCTCGCATCGAAGGCGGCAACACCGAAACCGGAAACGGCGTCGCCGCGACCGGCTGCATCAAGAAAAAACAGACAAGACAAACCGGACTTCGCGACGAACCGGCTTTCCCCGGTCGATCGCCGAGCCATCACCGCCCGAGGGAGGAACAGTAATGAAAGCGCGCAAGAGCATCCTGTCAGCCAGCATCGTCGCGGTCCTGACCTGTATCGGTCCGGGCCTGGCGGCCGCCCAGGACACCCAGGCAGCCACCAGCCCGTCCGCATCGTCGCAAGCCACCGAACTCGACACCGTCGTCGTCACCGGCATCCGCGCGAGCCTGGAAAAATCGCTGGATACCAAGCGGGCCAACGTGACCGTGTCGGAAGCGATCACCGCCGAGGACATCGGCAAGTTCGCCAACACCAACGTCGCCGAAGCGATGTCGCAGATTCCCGGCGTCGCCCTCGATCGCCGCTTCGGCCAGGGCGAGCGGGTCAGCATCGACGGCACCGACCCGAGCCTCAACCTGACCTTCCTCGACGGCCATCCGGTCGCGCAGGCGATCTGGCTGTACGGCGAGCAGCCCAACCGCGGCTTCGACTACACCCTGCTCGCGCCGGAAATCCTCGGCCGGCTGGAAATCATCAAGTCGTCGGAAGCGCGCATCACCGAAGGCAGCCTCGGCGGCACCGTGCTGATGCACACCCGCCAGCCGCTCGACCTGGAGGCCAACTCGGTCGCCGGCTCGGTCAGCTACAACTACAGCGACCAGGGCAGCAAGGGCCGCCCGAGCGGCTCGCTGCTGTACAGCTGGAAGAACCCGGAAGAAACTTTCGGCGTCTCGGTCGCCGCGCAGCACTACGAAGAGCAGGTCGACCGCCAGGGCCTGGAAATCTTCGGCTACGCCAAAGCCTCGACCTTCGCCAACGCCGCGCGCGCCGGCCTCGACCCGAACGCGGAAGTGCCCAACTCGATCAACGCCGCCTGGTTCCAGCAGCACCGCAAGCGCGACAGCGCCGTGGTCAACCTGCAGTTCAAGCCGAGCGACGAGTGGGAGTTCAACCTCAGCGGCCTGTACATCAAGGAAAACTTCGACAACTACAACCAGTCGCTGTACAGCTTCCTGACCTGGAACGACGGTACCGTCGCCGCGGTCAACCAGCTCGGCGACGCCAAGAACGGCGTGGTCACCAGCGGCCACTCCAACGCCAACGCCGACCCCACCGGCGGCACGGTGCTGTACGACAACAACGTGCGCGAGTCGGAAGTCGAAACCAAGGGCCTGGACCTGCGCACCGCGTTCGACGGCGAAGGCTGGGGCTTCAAGGGCCAGATCGGCCGCAGCAAGTCCGAGAACAAGCACCTGGCCCAGTACTTCATCGAGCCGGTCTACAACGGCGGCTTCAGCTGGGACATCGACCGCGGCATCACCTTCGACAACCCCGACGCCGCGCGCAATCCGGCCAACTGGGGTCCGTCGGGCGGCCTGACCAACGGCTGGATGGGCAACAACGGCGTGTTCTCGACCGAGAGCAAGGACACCTACGGCCAGGTCGACTTCAACGTCGAATTCGACAGCGTGTTCAACAACCTGCAGTTCGGCGTGCGCCGCGCCAAGCACGAGGAAGCCTTCGAGCTCAACATCTACGGCCCGGTCAACCGCGGCACCCTGGCCGATGTCGGCACCGTCGGCCTGACCGACATCCGCGGCTTCACCAACGACCATGGACGCCACATCCAGGTCGGCCGCGGGAACGTGCTCGACTGGGTCAAGGGCAGCCCGCTGAACTTCGCCAACCCCGACGCGGCCGGCTTCCTCAACAACACCTGGGCGCTGGAACAGACCAACACCGCGGCCTACGTCCAGGCCGACTTCTCCAGCGGCGCCTGGCGCGGCAACTTCGGCCTGCGTTACGTCGAGTCCAAGACCGACGCCAGCGGCTTCGTCTATGGCGGCGCGCCGACCCTCGACAATCTGGCCAGCAAGTGGCAGACCAAGTCGAAGAAGGAAGACTTCGTGCTGCCGTCGCTGAACGTGGTCTACGACACCGGCAACGACGTGCTGCTGCGCTTCGCCGCGGCCAAGGTGATCGCCTGGGCGCCGTACAACCAGATGGTCAACAACACCTTCCTCAACGACACCACCTACAACGGCAGCGGCGGCAACGCCGACCTGTCGCCGTACGAGTCGACCAACTTCAACCTGTCGGCCGAGTGGTACTTCGCCGAGCAGTCGGTGCTGGCGGCGTCGGTGTTCTACAAGGACATCTCCAACTACATCGACAGCGCGGCCCGGATCGAGCGCCAGTACAACTCGATCCGCGACACCAACCGGGTCGTGTTCGACACCACCCTGGTCGGTTTCCACGGCTGCACCAGCGACGGCTATTGCGACTACGACATCCAGCGTCCTCGCAACGCCGGCAAGGGCAAGGTCAAGGGCTTCAACGTCAGCTACCAGCAGCCGTTCGCCGACACCGGCTTCGGCGTGACCGCGAACTACACCTACGCCGACGGCGAGAACAACACCGGCGATCCGTTGCCGTACCAGTCGCGCGACAGCGTCGCGATCAGCCCGTACTACGAGAACGGCCCGCTGACGGTGCGCCTGTCGTACAACTGGCGCAGCCATTACCTGGCCGGCGGCTACGTGGCCGGCGCGGCGCCGGCGAGCGTGGACGCCTACTCGGAACTCGGCGCCAGCGTGGGCTGGAAGTTCAACGAGAACATGGGCGTGTCGTTCGACGCGATGAACATCCTCGACGAGGAATACGTGCAGTACTCCGGCAGCAAGAGCAAGCCGGTCGGCACCTACCACAGCGGCCGCCGCTACATGGCCGCATTCCGGTTCAACTTCTGATCCGCAGCGCAACCCGCACGCGCCGGCCGCAAGGCCGGACGCGTGGCCGCTCCGCCGGGATCGCCTCGATCCCGCCGGCGCGTCGTACCCGGAGCCCGGCACTCACCCTGCCGGGCTTCGCCGCATTGAGCACCGCACACTGACACCGCCGGCGCGCCTCCGCGCGCGCCGGCCACGAACGGAGCAGCGCAACGATGAAAACGCGTACCGCCTGGAACCTGGCCCTGGCCAGCGCCGCGGCGATCGGACTGGCCGCTTGCCAGAACCCGGCCCCGCCGGCCGGCTCTGACCCGGCCGGCTCCAGCTCGACCGATGCCCCCGCCGCCGCAAGCGGAGCCGAGCCGGCGATCGCCGCGCACGCGACCGCGGTGATTCCGCGCCCGGCGCAGGTCGTCCCCGGCGAGGGGCGCTTCGTGTTCGGGCCG
>NZ_JBPKJP010000133.1:0-8819 GCF_051217035.1 Lysobacter sp. 1R34A | reverse complement strand
AGGTCAGCACGACGTCGGTGCCGTCGGCGGCCAGGCGGCGCGCGATCGCCGCGCCGATGCCGCGGCTGCCGCCGGTGACCAGGGCTACTTTGCCTGCGAGAAGCGTCATCTCGTATTCCTTGAAGTGAGAGAAGGTAGGGCGATGGCGCCGATCGTGGCAGGCGCACCGGCGCGCGCCTACGGCCGCGGTGGGAAGCACCGTTGCGCGCGCCCGGCCGCGGAAAGCATCGTTGCGCGGTTGCCGCCGCCCGCGGCACCGCCAACCGCCAAGCGCGGCGACGCAGTGCACCATGCCGGGCCGCGGGCGAGGCGCTAAACTCGGGCGCTCGACCCGTCGTCCGTGGACCTTTCATGCGTTCTTCGATCCTGACCGTTTGCCTTGTCGCGGCCCTGACCGCCGCCGCCGGCTGCTCGCGCGATGCCGCGACCCCCGCCGCCGACTCCACCCCGCCCGCGGCGACGCCGGAGGCCGAAGTGAACGACACCGCTGCCGCGGCCGACCGCGACGAGCATTCCTACGCCCAGCCCGACCTGGTCCGCATCGACGATCTCGCCCTGCAACTCGCGGTCGACTTCGCCAGCAAGACCCTCACCGGCAGCGCCACCTACACCCTCGACTGGACCGATCCCAAGGCCACCCAGCTGGTGCTCGACAGCCGCGACCTGACGATCGAAAAAGTCGTCGGCGAGCGCAGCGACGGCAAGTGGGTCGACCTCAAGTTCGCCCTCGCCGAGGCCGACAAGACCCTCGGCAGCAAGCTCACCATCGAGGTGCCCGAACGCAGCAAGCGCGTGCGCGTCAGCTATGTCACCTCGCCTGACGCCTCGGGCCTGCAGTGGCTCGAACGGTCGATGACCGAGGGCAAGAGGACGCCCTTCATGTTCAGCCAGTCGCAGCAGATTCACGCGCGTTCGTGGGTGCCGCTGCAGGACACGCCGAGCGTGCGCTTCACCTACACCGCCCACGTCACCGGGCCGAAGGACGCGATGGTGCTGATGAGCGCCGACAACGATCCCAAGGCCCCGCGCGACGGCGACTACAGCTTCAAGATGCCGCAGAAGATCCCCTCGTACCTGCTCGCGATCGCGGCCGGCGACCTGGTGTTCCAGCCGATCTCCAACCGCGCCGGCGTGTGGGCCGAGCCGGCGATGGTGAAGAAGGCGGCGACCGAGTTCGCCGACACCGAAAAGATGATGGAAACCACCGAGCGGTTGTACGGTCCCTATCGCTGGGAGCGCTACGACATCCTGGTGCTGCCGCCGTCGTTCCCGTACGGCGGCATGGAGAACCCGCGCCTGACCTTCGCCACTCCGACCGTGATCGTCGGCGACAAGTCGCTGGTGTCGCTGGTCGCGCACGAACTCGCGCACAGCTGGTCGGGCAACCTGGTCACCTTCTCCAGCAGCAAGGACGGCTGGCTCAACGAAGGCTTCACCAGCTACGTCGAGAACCGCATCGTCGAGGCGCTGTACGGCAAGGAGCGTTCCGACATGGAGAACGTGATCGGCCGCAACGAACTCGCCGCCGAGTTCAAGACCATCGATCCCAAGCTGCAGGCGCTGGCGTTGAAGCCGGGCACGCTGAAGGACCCGGACGAGGCCAGCAGCGCGACCGTCTACACCAAGGGCGCCTGGTTCCTGCAGTTCCTGGAGCAGCGCTACGGCCGCGAGGTGTTCGATCCCTTCCTGCGCGGCTACTTCGACCACTTCGCCTTCCAGAGCATCCCGACCACCAAGTTCGTCGAATACGCCAAGGCCAACCTGCTCGCCAAGCATCCGGGCAAGGTCAGCGAGGCCGAATTGGAGGAATGGATCTACGGCCCGGGCATCCCGAAGTCGGCGCCGGCCACGCAGTCGCCGCGCTTCGATGCGGTCGACGCCGCGCGCAAGGCCTGGACCGAGGCCGGCACCTTGCCGGACCAGGCGCTGACCGCGAAGTGGAGCACCCAGGAATGGGTCCACTTCATCGAGGGCATGCCGGAAACGCTCAAGGTCGAGCAGCTCGCCGCGCTCGACGCCGCTTATCACTTCACCGGCACCCCGAACGGCGAGATCGCCCAGCGCTGGTATCCGCTCGCCGTGCGCAGCGGCTATCGCCAGGCCGACGCGGCGATCGCCGCGTTCCTGCAGAAGATCGGCCGCCGCAAGCTGATCATGCCGACCTACGGCGAACTGGTGAAAACGCCCGAAGGCCTGAAGCTGGCCGAGGACACCTTCGCCAAGGCCAGGCCCGGCTATCACCCGATCACGACCGCTTCGGTCGAGGCGGTGATCGCCAAGGCCAAGTCCGCGCCGCCGGCCGCGGCGAAGTAAGCGCGGGCGCATGAGCCTGGCTCGCCTGCTCAAGACGGTCGCCCTGGTGGCGGCCGTCTTGCTGTGCGCGCTACTGCTGTGGTTGTGGCGCGATCCCTACCGCGTGGTGCTCGGCGATTACGCGCGCCAGCGCATCGTCGCCGGGCTGAGCCGCAACGCCGCGCAGATCGACGACCATCGCTGGGTCTACGCCTACAACGACGAAGCGCCGGCGGACGCGCCGACCGTGGTGATGGTGCACGGCTTCACCGGCAGCAAGGAAAACTGGTATCCGCTCGCGCAGCGGCTGCGCGGCCGCTATCGGTTGTTCGTCCCGGACCTGCCGGGTTGGGGCGAAAGCGAGCGCAAGGCCGGCGCCGACTATGGCTTCGTCGCCCAAAACGACCGCATCGCGCGCTTCGTCGAACAGGTCGCGCGCAAGCCGGGCAGCCCGGTGGTGTTGCTCGGCCATTCGATGGGCGGCGCCATCGTCGCCCTGGCCGCCGCGCGCCATCCCGCGGACGTCGACCGCGTGGCCCTGTTCAATTCGGCCGGCGTGCGCTTCAAGGACAACGTGTTCGGCCGCGAAGTGCTCGAAGGCAAGAACCCGTTCGCGGTCGGCGACGCCGCCAGCCTCAAGCATTACCTCGGCATCCTGTTCCACGACGAACGGGCCAAGCCGGTCATTCCGTGGCCGGCCGACGGCATCTATATCGACCGGCGCAAGCGCGACGCGGCGTTCGAGCAATCGGTGCTCGACAAGATCGGCCGCGGCGACGAGCGCTTCCTGCCCGGCGACGAAGCCACCGGCATCCGCCAGCCCGCGCTGCTGCTATGGTGCCGGCAGGACGCGGTCATCGACGCCAGCGCCCTGGAGCTGTTCGCGGCGAAACTGCCGCAGGCGCAACGGGTATTGCTGGACGGCTGCGGCCACATGTCGGTGATGGAACAACCCGACGCGGTCGCCGAGGCCGTGGATCAACTGATAGCCAAGGGAACGCCGCGATGACGCTTCGCCACGCCACCATCCTGCTCGTCGCCGCGATCGCGCTGGCCGCCTGCAAGCAGCCCGATCCGAAGATCGCCGAAGCGGCCAAGGCCGCGCAGCAGGAGCAGGCCGCCGCCGCGGCGGCGAAAGAATTCGATACCGCCTACGGGCAGAAGAACTGGGAAATGGCCGCGGCCCACGGCGAGATCGTGACCTCGAAATACCCCGGCACGCCGACCGCCGACCGCGTGCGTCCTCTCTACGAAGAAGCCCAGGCCAAGGCCAAGGAAGTGCGCGAGCAGCGCCGCGTCGAATCGCTGTGGTCGTACATGAGCACGCCGGTCAAGACCGCGAAGGGCAAGGCCGGCACCCAGCTGTCGGCTTCGATCTACGCCCGCGCCAACGTCGAAACCGACGGCAAGACGCCGCGCCCGGTGCAACTGATCTTCCGTGATCACCCCGACTGGGGGCGCAGCAGCTACCTCGTGCTGCAGGTCGGCGACTTCGACTGCTATGGCGGCTGCAAGCTCAAGATCGGCTTCGACGGCAAAATCAAGACCATGGCTGGGAGCCGTCCCAAGACCGACGAGGCCATCGCGATGTTCGTCGAAGACGAGCGCGCGCTGTGGCGCGGCATCGGCCAGGCCAAGGCACTGACCATAGAATTCCCGGTCAAGGCCGGCGGCACCCGCACGGCGAGCTTCGATGTCGGCGGATTGAAGCAGGACAAGCTGCCGGGTTGGAAGTAATCGGTGTTCCCATCGCAAGCATCTGCATGAGGCGCCTCAAAAAGCTGCTCGCCTGGCTGTCGGCATCGGCATTGTTGGCCGCCGCGGTGGCCGCAGTTGGATGGTGGGGTTTTCTGCATTGGCAGCCCGACCGCGAGCGCTATCCCTTGCGCGGCATCGACGTGTCGCATCATCAGGGCGAGATCGATTGGACCGCGGTGGCGCGCGACGACGTCGCGTTCGCCTACCTCAAGGCCAGCGAAGGCGGCGACCATCGCGACCGTTTGTTCGCGACGAATTGGCGCGCGTCGCGCGCGGCGGGGATCGCGACCGGTGCCTATCACTTCTTCACCTTCTGCCGCAGCGGCGCCGAGCAAGCGCGCAACTTCATCGCGGCGGTGCCGGTCGAGGCGGACGCCCTGCCGCCCGCGGTCGATCTGGAATTCGGCGGCAACTGTGGCGCGCGGCCGGATGGCGCGGCGATGCGCGTCGAGCTCGACGCCTTCCTCGCCGCGGTCGAGCACGCTTATGCCAAGCCGGCGTTGCTGTATGTCACGCCCGAATTCTTCGACGCCTATCGCGAGTCGTTGCCGGCACGCGCGCTGTGGCGGCGTTCGATCGTGCGTGCGCCGGATACGCGCGCGGCCTGGGCGCTGTGGCAGTACCACAACCGCGCCCGTGTCGACGGCATCGTCGGCCCGGTGGATCTGAACGTGTATGCCGCCGACCGGGCCGCGTTCGAGCGTTGGCGCGGCGAGCCCATCGCGCCGTCGCCTTGAGGGTAGGAGCGACGCAAGTCGCGACCGCGACATCGTAATGGCGTCGTTGCTGCGGTAGCGTGTCGCGGCTTGCGCCGCTCCTACCCTGGCGGGGTGTGCGGCGATCTTGGGTCGCGACTTACGTCGCTCCTACAAGAGGCGGGGATGACATGGAGACGCAATGTCCGAGTCTGCGCCGCTATCCCCTGTAGGAGCGACGTAAGTCGCGACCGCGACATCGCGGTTGCGTCGTTGGCGTGCTTTCGCGGTCGCGGCTCGCGCCGCTCCTACTCCTGAAGGTGTATGGCGATCGGATGGTCGCGACTTACGTCGCTCCTACACAAGCGGGGGAGTGCGCGTAAACGAAAAATCCCGGCCGAGGCCGGGATTTTTGTTTGTCGCATGCGGCAGGCGCTGGTGCGGTTTCGGCGGGCGGTTTCGAATAATTTCGATTCCCGATTCCCGATTCCCGATTCCCGATTCCCGATTCCCGAACCTCGATCCCCGAGTCCCAGCCTTAAAGCGCGTACCCGAACTGCTGGCGGAACTGCTCGGCGAATTCGTCGTAGTCGAAGCGCTGGTTCTGGGTGCCGGGGTGTTCGACTTTCAGCGCGCCCATCAGGTTGCTCATGCGGCCGACGGTAAGCCAGTCGTAACCCTTCTCGATGCCGAAGATCAGGCCAGCGCGGAAGGCGTCGCCGCAGCCGGTCGGGTCGGTCACGCGGCGCTCGTGCGCCGGCGGGATGTCGTAGCTCTTCTCGGGCGTGTGGATCTGCGAGCCGTGCGGGCCGCGGGTGGTGATGTAGGCCTTGACCCGCTGCACGATGTCCTTCTCGCTCCAGCCGGTGCGTTCCTGCAGCAGGTTGGACTCGTAGTCGTTGACGGTGACGTAGTCGGCCTGCTCGATGAAATGGCGCAGTTCTTCGCCGTTGAACAACGGCATCGCCTGGCCCGGATCGAAGATGAAGGGAATGCCGGCTTCGGCGAATTCGGTCGCGTTCTGCAGCATGCCTTCGCGGCCGTCGGGGCTGACGATGCCGAAGCTCACGTCCTTCACGTCGCGCACGTGGTTCTCGTAGGAACGCATCATCGCGCCGGGATGGAAGGCGGTGATCTGGTTGTTGTCGTGGTCGGTGGTGATGAACGCCTGCGGCGTGAACAGCTCCGGGATTTCCTTGACGTGGTCGAGGCGGATCTTCTGGTCGACGAACCACTCGCGATAGGGACCGAAGTCCTGGCCGACGGTCGCCATCGGGATCGGATCGCCGCCGAGCAGCTTGAGGTTGTAGGCGATGTTGCCCGCGCAACCGCCGAACTCGCGGCGCATGCGCGGCACCAGGAACGACACGTTCAAGATATGAACCTTGTCCGGCAGGATGTGGTTCTTGAACTGGTCCGGAAACACCATGATGGTGTCGTAAGCCAGTGAGCCGCAGATCAGCGCAGACATGTTCACCCCAATAAGAAATAGAAAAGCGCGGCGGTCCATCACCGGCCGGCGGCGTAGGGTAGCGGCTGAGGCTGCGCGCGGCCAGTTCCTAATGTGCTTTCGGGGAGCCTGCGACCCGCTCGGCCGGTGCCCCGAGACCGGGGGCGGGCAGGGTGCCGGGCCGGGCCCGGGTCGCCCTCGACCGGGTCCGGGGCGGGGCGGTCCGGGGTGGCCGGGAGGGTCGCAGGGCCCCCCGGCCCAGGGTTATCCCCAGGGTGTCCGGGCCCGCTCCTGAATGGCCCAGTTCGCTCGAAACCGTTGATTTTCCTTGCTCGCAGGGGGGGCGGTTGCTAGGCTAACGCCCCCACTCCGCCCCTACTTTTGACGGCCCAATCCCCCGATGTTCAAGAAGTTTCGCGGCATGTTCTCCAATGACCTGTCCATCGACCTGGGCACGGCCAACACACTTATTTATGTGCGCGGGCAAGGGATTGTCCTGAACGAGCCGTCCGTGGTCGCAGTGCGCCAGGACCGGCTGATCGGCGGAAACCGGACCGTGGCGGCGGTCGGCGGCGAGGCCAAGCAGATGCTCGGCCGCACCCCGGGGCACATCACCACGATCCGGCCGATGAAGGACGGCGTCATCGCCGACTTCACCTACACCGAGGAAATGCTCAAGCACTTCATCCGCAAGGTGCACAAGTCGCGGTTCCTGCGCCCGAGCCCGCGCGTGCTGGTCTGCGTGCCCTGCGGCTCGACCCAGGTCGAGCGCCGCGCGATCAAGGAATCGGCCGAAGAGGCCGGCGCCCGCGAGGTCTACCTGATCGAGGAACCGATGGCCGCGGCGATCGGCGCCGGCATGCCGGTGACCGAGGCGCGCGGCTCGATGGTGGTCGACGTCGGCGGCGGCACCACCGAAGTGGCGGTGATCGCGCTCAACGGCATCGTCTACTCGGCCTCGGTCCGGATCGGCGGCGACCGCTTCGACGAGGCGATCATCAACTACGTGCGCCGCACCTACGGCACCCTGATCGGCGAAGCCACCGCCGAGCGCATCAAGCTCGAGATCGGCTGCGCCTACCCGCAGGAGCGCGCCACGACCATCGAGGTCTCCGGCCGCAACCTCGCCGAGGGCGTGCCGAAGATGATCAAGATCAACTCCAACGAAGTGCTCGAAGCGCTGCGCGAGCCGCTGGCCGGCATCGTCTCGGCGATCCGCCTGGCGCTGGAGCAGACCCCGCCGGAACTGTGCGCCGACGTCGCCGAGCGCGGCATCGTCCTGACCGGCGGCGGCGCGCTGCTGCGCGACCTGGACCGCCTGATCAGCGAGGAAACCGGCCTGCACGTGCAGGTCGCCGACGATCCGCTGACCTGCGTCGCCCGTGGCGGCGGCCGCGCGCTGGAACTGGTCGACATGCACGGCAACGAGTTCTTCGCGCCCGAGTGAAGCCGGGACTGGGGCATCGGGACTCGGCGTTCGCAAGGCCCGCTGTCCCGTTGCCTCGCCCGTCGATTGGTTTGTTTGCGATGGCTGCCATTGAACGCTCGGTGTGCGCAGCGGCCGATCGCGGCAGCCGCACTTCCGAGTCCTGAGTCCCGAGCCCCGAGTCCCGGCCGCCAATGCCTCCCTATGCCGGTCCACCCACCGCAGCCCGTAGCGGCGAAGTCGCCGACACGCTGCGCCTGCTGGCGTACCTGGCTCTGGCGCTGATCCTGATCGTGCTCGACCACCGCGGCGGTTGGCTCAACCAGGCGCGCAAGCAGACCGCACTGTTCGTGGCGCCGCTGTGGGCGGTGGCTGGATGGCCCGGGCGCCTGGTCGAGCGCGTCAGCGACGACGCCGGCACCATGAGCCAGCTCACCGACGAAAACCGCCGCCTGCGCAACGAAGCCCTGGTCAACCAGGCGCGGATGGCGCGGCTGCAATCGGTCGCGGCCGACAACCAGCGCCTGCGCGGCCTGCTCGAAGCGGCCGAGCGCGGCAACCTGGACGTGGTGCTGGCGCCGATCCTCGATATCGACCTCGACCCGACCCGGCAGCGGCTGGTGCTCGACGCCGGCAGCCGCGAGCGGGTCCGGGTCGGCCAGAGCGTGATCGACGCCGGCGGTCTGCTCGGCCAGATCACCGGCATCACCCCTTTGCACGCCAGCGTGCTGCTGATCACCGACGCCTCGCACGCGGTGCCGGTCGCGGTAGCGCGCAACGGCGTGCGCCTGGTCGCTTACGGCGAAGGCCGCAGCGACAGCCTCACCCTGCGCAGCGTGCCCTTGTCGAGCGACGTGCGGATCGGCGACGTGCTGGTGACCTCGGGCTTGGGCGGGCGGTTCCCGTCCGGCTTCCCGGTCGGCACCATCACCGCGCTGCGCCCCGACGACAGCCGCGCCTTCCTGGTCGGCGAGGTGCGCCCGGCCGCCCAGCTCGACCGCGGCCGCGAAGTGCTGGTGCTGCTGTCGTTGCCGCCGCCGCCGGCCGACGCCAGCCAGTTCGACAACCAGCCGGCGATGCCTGAGACCGGCCGCGTTCCCGCCGGTGCCGCCGAGGCGGCATCCGCTAACGCCGCGGCGCCGAACACGGCCACCGCCACGCCCGCAGGCACCGGCATCGGTACCGATCGGGCGGCCCG
>NZ_JBPKJP010000132.1:0-8821 GCF_051217035.1 Lysobacter sp. 1R34A | reverse complement strand
TGACCGACGCGGTCAGCGTCGCCGCGAACGCCATGCCCGCGAGCACGCTCACGCCGGCGGTTGCGACCATCACCGCGCGCGGCGACGGCCTGCTCGACTGGCTGGTGCCCGGCCGCCTGCGCGGCCTGCTGCGCGTGTCCCAGGGCAACGAGCGGCTGCTGATCGACGCCGACCAGCGCAAATACCACGGCCCGGCCGCGCTCAAGCCGCTGGCCGACTGGTTCGACCGCGGTTTCGCCGCCTCCGATTTCGAAGTGGTGCCGGCCGCGCAGTGGGAAGCCGCCGCGACCGAACTCGGCGCCTCGATGCCGCTGACCCGCCTGGTCTGGTTCGGCAACCTGCTCGCCGGCCAGGGCCGCCTCGCCCCGGGCTACGACCCGCAGCGCCGCTACCGCATGACCAAGTGGCCGCAGACCGAGCGCGAATATCCCAAGCACTTCCGCATCGCCACGGTGATGATGAAGGCGCTCGCGACGGTGTCCGAGATCGCCGAGGCCAGCGGCGTCACCGAAGCCGAGGTGGCCGACTTCATCAACGCCAGCCTCGCCACCGGTTTCGCCGAACCCGAGGGCGACCCGACGCCGGTCGAGCCGGCCAAGTCCAGCGGCGGCCTGTTCGGGCGTCTGCGCGGCCGCTGAGCCGCGCCTGCGGCGATCGGCCGCGGCATCCGGTCTTGCCTCGGCGCAGCGCCTTGCCGCGCCGGCTGTCTGAACATGAAGCGGTCGGACTTCTTGCTCGCCTCACGCGGGGGCGGGACAATGACCGACTAGCTGAAGACAGATGGTCGTAATGATCGATTCGCAGCGCTACCCGCGTCTTTCCCGTATTCAGGTCCCCGCCGACCTGCGCCGGTTCCCCGAAGAGGAGCTCCCGGCGATCGCCGAGGAACTGCGCGCCTACCTGATCGAACAAGTCGCGCTCGTGGGCGGCCATTTCGGCGCCGGGCTCGGCGTGATCGAGCTGACCGTGGCCCTGCACTGGCTGTACGAAACCCCGGTCGACCGGCTGGTGTGGGACGTCGGCCACCAGTGCTACCCGCACAAGATCCTGACCGGCCGCCGCGACGAGATCCATACCGTCAAGCAGAAGGATGGCGTGGCGCCGTTTCCGAAGCGTGACGAATCCGAGTACGACACCTTCGGCGTCGGCCACAGCTCGACTTCGATTTCGGCCGCGCTCGGCATGGCGCTGGCGCTGCAACACGCCGGCGACGAGCGCAAGGTCGTGGCGGTGATCGGCGACGGCGCGATGACCGCCGGCATGGCCTTCGAAGCGCTCGCCCATGCCGGCGGCCTGGAAGATCCCGAGCCGAACCTGCTGGTGATCCTCAACGACAACCAGATGTCGATCTCCGAGAACGTCGGCGGCGTCACCAAGATGCTCGGCCGCCTCACCGGCAGCCGTACCCTCAATGCGATCCGCGAAGGCGGCAAGAAGCTGCTCGGCGACAAGCGCAAGCCGGCCGCCAAGTTCGTGCGCCGCTGGGAAGAGCATTGGAAAGGCATGTTCGTGCCCTCGACCTTCTTCGAGGAAGTCGGCTTCCACTACACCGGCCCGATCGACGGCCACGACCTGCCGGCCCTGCTCGGCGCGATGAAGACGCTCAAGGGCCTCAAGGGCCCGCAGCTGCTCCACATCATCACCACCAAGGGCAAGGGCTACGAACTCGCCGAGGGCGACCAGATCGGCTATCACGCGGTCGGTCCGTTCGATCCCGAGAAGGGCCTGATCAGCAAGCCCGGCGCGAAGAAGCCGAGCTATACCGACATCTTCAGCGAGTGGCTGTGCGACATGGCCGCCGACGACGAGCGCCTGCTCGGCATCACCCCGGCGATGCGCGAGGGCTCCGGCCTGGTGCGCTTCAGCAAGGAATACCCGCAGCGTTACTTCGACGTCGCCATCGCCGAACAGCATGCGGTGACCCTCGCCGCCGGCATGGCCTGCGAAGGCGCCAAGCCGGTGGTGGCGATCTACTCCACCTTCCTGCAGCGCGGCTACGACCAACTGGTGCACGACGTCGCGATCCAGAACCTCGACGTGCTGTTCGCGATCGATCGCGGCGGCGTGGTCGGGCCGGACGGCGCCACTCACGCCGGCAACCTCGACCTGTCCTACCTGCGCTGCGTGCCGAACATGGTGGTGATGGCGCCGGCCGACGAAGACGAGTGCCGCAAGATGCTCAGCACCGGCCACCGTTACGAAGGCCCGGCCGCGGTGCGGTACCCGCGCGGCACCGGCCCGGGCGCGGCGATCCAGCCGACCCTCGACACTTTGCCGATCGGCAAGGCCGAACTGCGCCGCAGCGGCTCGCGCATCGCCCTGCTCGCGTTCGGCGCGATCGTGCCGGCGGCCGAACAGGTCGGCGCCGAACTCGGCCTGAGCGTGGTCAACATGCGTTTCGTCAAACCGCTCGACCGCGCGCTGGTCCTGGAACTGGCCCGGACCCACGAAGGCTTCGTCACCCTCGAGGACAACGTGGTCGCCGGCGGCGCCGGCAGCGGCGTAGCCGAGTTGCTCGCGGCCGAAGGCATCGTCCTACCGATCCTGCACCTGGGCCTGCCCGACGAATTCCAGCACCACGCCAGCCGCGAGCAGTTGCTCGCCGAAGCCGGCCTCGACGCCGCCTCGATCCGCGCCGCGGTGCTGCGCCGCTGGCCGCAGCTCACCGCGACGCCGGTGCAGACGGCGATCGGGTGATCGGTTGGCGGCGACGTGCACACCTCGCCGCACTGCCTGGGTAGAGGAGCGGCGCAAGCCGCGACCGCGATCTCGCAGACGCGATGTCCGCACAGTTCGAGCGGCCCGCAATGACGGACAGAATGACTTGAGCGAGCCGAATCCAGCGCAAGCTCCCGGCCACCCGCGGATGCCCTTGGTTCGCTGCGCCCTACCCCATCCACACCGGCATCAGCGCCAGCGCGCTGACCACCGTGGCGATGGCGACCCGGGTGCTCGCGCGCGGCGCCAAGGTCATCAACAAAGTCCAGGCCAGCGCCGACAGCATCAGCGCCGCGCACCAGAACACCGGCCCTTGCGACCAGCCCCAGCCGGCGACGAATAGGGCGAAGTCGAACACCAGCAAACCCCAGCCGGCCGCGCGCAGCCAACGGCCGCGGCGCGGGTCGAAGGCGCGCGCGAACAACTGCCGGTGATGCTTCTCGAGTCCGAGACTGAGCAGGCACCAGGCCGCGATGCCGAGACTGAAACCCAACCACAACATGCGATGTTCCTCAGTGATCGGCCACGGCCGTGTCGTTGATCGCGGCATCGTCGCGGGCGGCGCGGCCGCGCGCGGAACGCACCGGCGCCGATTGCCGCGCCTTGACGAACGAGTGCCGCGCCAGCCAGGCGAAGGCGACGCTCAGGACGAGTGCGGTCAGGTCGACGCTGGCCAGGGCCCAGTCGCCGCGCGCGATCGTCGCGAACAGATGGCTTTGCGGCGCGGTCGTCAAATTGACCAGGGGAATCAGGGCGAAGGCGATCGCGTTGAGGGCGAAGAAATGGCCCCAGCCGCGGCTGCGCACCGCGGGGATCGCCGCGTACAGCGAGGCGACGATCCACACTGCGCAGAACACCCCGATCTCCCAGCTCGCGCGCTCGGCGGTCGCGGCCGGAATCAGGCGATTGGCGATCAGCATCGCCGCGCTCGCCAGCGGCATGCCGCCGACCACGCCGAGATTCAGCGCCTGCACCAGGCCATAGCCCGACCACGCGCCGGCTTCGGCGACCTTCCTGGCGCGCTTGTTGACCCAGACCTGCATGCCGCTGGCAATCATCACGCAACCGGCCAGGCCGAGCACGAAGTACAGCCAGCGCAGCGCGCTGCCGCCCCACTGCGCCATGTGCAGGCCGCCGAGGAAGGTATAGGTCTTGTAGCCGGCCTTGTACGCGCCGGACTCGTGCAACAACCGGCCGTCGTTGGCGTCGTAGAAGACCTGATCGAAATTCCACGCCACCGCGCGACTGTGATCGCCGCCGAAGGAGATCGTCGCGCTGGTGTCGTCGGGATGGTGCACGCTGACCCAGGAAATCGGCTGGCCCAGTCGCTCGCGCGCGTCGGCGATCAGCTTGTCGATCGGATAGATCGACTTCAACGGCCGGTGAGTTTCCGGGCGCTCGTAGCTGTCGCTGGCTTCGACATAGAACTTCTCGACATCGCCGTCGTAGGCCGCGAGCAGGCCGGCCGGCATGTAGTTGGCGACGAAGATCGCCACGCCGGTGTAGGCGATCATCAGGTGGAACGGCAGGCCGAGCACGCCGGTCAGGTTGTGGCCGTCGAGCCAGGCACGCTGTCCGCCGCTCTTGGGCCGGAAGGTGAAGAAGTCCTTGAAGATGCGCTTGTGGATCACGATGCCGGTCAGGATCGCGATCAGCATGAACATGCCGGCGATGCCGACGATGTACATGCCCCAGGTTTCCGAATGCAGGTTGTAGTGCAGGGTGAAGAAGAACTCGCCGCCGGCGGTTTCCGGAACGACCTGGCCGGTGCTGGTGTCGATGTTGATCGCGTCGTGCGGGCCGGCGTCGTAATACACCGCCGACTGCAGCGCCGGGTTGCGTTCGCTCGGCAGGGTCACGTAATAGGCGTGCGGATGCGGCTTGGCGATGCGCTGCAGGCCTTCGATGGTCCGGCTCAGGTCGATGTTCTCGACCGGGGTCTTGCCGTGCAGCGCCGGCTGCATCCAGTGAGTCAGTTCTTTGTCGAAACAGGCGATGGTGCCGCCGACGAAAATCACGAACAGCAGCCAGCCGATCACCAGGCCGGCCCAGGTATGCAGCCAGGCCATCGCTTGCGAGAAAGTGTTCTTCATGCCTGCGCGCTCACGGTCGGGCGGCCAGTTCGGGGAACAACGCGGCGATGCCGTACAAGGCGGCCGCCGACAGGGCCGGCGCCCAGCACGCGCGCCACGGCGTGCGCGCGGCGAAGGCGTACATGGCCACGCCGCACCAGACGAAGAAACACAGCAGGCTCGCGGTGACCACGCGATCGTTGCGGCCGAGCGGCAGCGCCAGGGTCAGGAACGCGGTCGAGGCGTAGGCGACGGCATAGCCGATCGCGATGGCGGCGAACGCGCGCACCGCGACTTCGCCGCGATAGCGCCACGACAGGGTCGGACGCGGCTTGCGGGCGGGCGCGGAGGACGGATGGACGAGGGTCTGGGTCATACGCGGGTCATGGCCTGGCCGGTCCACCCGGCAGTCCGGCCGGTTGGATCGCGAAGCATGCTTGTGGAGGCGAATCGACAGTCTAATTGGCAATAGTTCTCATTTGCAAACCAGCCAGAAGGCTGGCCCGATGCCGGCCGGGCGACCCATACCAGTGCGATACAAGTGCAATACAACTCCGACCCACAGTCCGGGCCCCGGACCGGCTACGATCGCGGCTTCCGCTGAAGTCCCATCCCCCGCTCAGGAGCGTCACGGATGCGTCGTGCCCTGTTTGCCGTACTGCTGTTGGCCCTCGCCCAGCCCGCCGCCCTCGCCCAGCAGGCGGCGGTGCCGGCCGCCGACATTCGCGATCTCGACACTCTGGTCGTCACCGGCGAACAACCCGGGCCGGGCATGTGGAAGGTCGTGCGCGGCGGCCACGTGCTGTGGATCCTCGGCACCCTGAGCCCGTTGCCGAAAGACATGACCTGGCTGTCGCACGAAGTCGAGGCGGCGATCGCCGAGTCCGAGGAAGTGATCGCGCCGCCCTCGGTCAACTTCGGCACCGAGCTCGGCATGCTGCGCACCATGATGCTGATTCCGACCGCGCTGAAGGCGCGCAAGAATCCCGACGGCAAGACCCTGCAGGAAACCGTGCCGGCCGACCTCTACGCGCGCTGGCTGACGCTCAAGGCGCGCTACATCGGCCGCGACGGCGGGGTCGAAAAATGGCGGCCGATCTTCGCCGCGCAGGAACTCTACGAAGCGGCGATCCGCCAGTCCGGGATGACCCTCAAGGGCGTGGTCCAGCCGGTGGTCGAGAAGACCGCCAAGCAACACGACGTGCCGATCGTCGAGGCCCGGGTCACGGTCAAGATCGAAAACCCGAAGGCCGCGCTCAAGGAATTTTCGGCCAGCGCGCTCGACGACCGCGAATGCTTCGCCAAGACCCTGTCGCGCATCGAAAGCGACCTGGAATCGATGCGCGCACGCGGCAACGCCTGGGCGGTCGGCGACATCGCCAGCCTGCGCACCCTGCCGCAGGGCGACCAGTACCGCACCTGCCTGGAAGCGCTGGCCGCCACCGGCGTCGCCAAGCGCCTGGGGTTCGGCGACTTGCGCGAACGCGTCGCCGCGACGTGGCTGGAACGCGCGCAAGATTCGCTGGCGAAGAACCGCAGCACCTTCGCGACCCTGCCGGTGTCGGACCTGCTCGAACGCGGCGGCCTGCTCGATCGCCTGCGCGAACAGGGCTATACCGTCGAAGACCCCTGAGCGGGGCCGATCGCGCCGCCGCCATACGCATCGGCATTCAATCGCGCAGGCGGCGCACCCGGCCGCGGTGGCCGTCGACTTCGACGCGCTCGCCTTCGCTCAGCGCACCGAGAATGCCGGGCAGATTCGCCACCGCCGGAATGCCGAACTCGCGCGCCACGATCGCGCCATGCGAGAGGTAGCCGCCGGTCTCCATCACCAGCGCGCCGGCCTTGAGGAACAGCGGCGTCCAGGCCGGGTCGGTGCTCGGCGCGACCAGCACGTCGCCGCTTTCCAGCGCCCCCGCCTCGCGCGGGTCGCGGACGATGCGCGCCCGTCCGCTGGCGCGGCCGGCGCCGATCGGCGTACCCGTCCAGAACGCGCCGTCGCCATCCTGCATCGCCGCCGCATGATTCGCGGTCGCTGCCGCGGCGAGCTCGCCGTGTTCGATCACCACCTCGGGTTCGACCGTCGCCGCCCAAGCCAGACGGGTAGCGCGGCGTTCGTCGGCGCGCGCCTTGGCCTGGCGCAGCCCGAGCCGGCCTTCGGCGACCGCGCACAGTTCTTCGGCGGTCAAGTCGAAGACTTCGTCGGGCTCGGCGAAGCCGCCGTCGCCGGACAGCCGTTCGCCGAGCTTCATCGCCACCCGGCGTATCGCCTCGAAATACGCCATCAATGCGCTGCGCGCCGCCTCGCGGTGGTTGCAATCGACGGTCGCGCTGCGCGCCAGATGGCGGATCAGCGGCCGCAGCCACACCGGCGTGCATCCGCTCACCCGCTGCCAGGCCTGCGCCGAAATCTCGCGCTGGCGCTGCCGCAAGGCTTCGGCATCGCGGCCGATCAGGGACGCGACCATGTCGAGCAGATAGGCCGGTTGCTCGCGCCAACGCGGCTGACGCAGATAACTCTCGGCCACCGCGCGGTGGCCGTAACGTTCGAGAAAGCCGGCGAACTCGCGCCGGAAGGCGCTGCTCTGCGGCAGCTGGGCCGACCATTGCGCGCTGTCGCGACCGTCGCTGCGCAGCCATGACGACGCGGCCTCGTCCGCGGCCGCGACCTGGGCCAGCGCGATCAACTCGTAACCTTGCTGCGCGGTCACGCTGCTCTCGCCGCCGGCCATCAAGGCCGCGGTCAACGCCTGCCCTTCGCCCGGACAGCGTTTTTCGATCACATCGACGAGGGTGGTCAGGGTGCCGCCGGCCGAACCTTGCAGGAAGAACAACTCGTCCGATGCGCGCACCTGTGCGACCTGCTGGCGCAACAGCGTGGCCAGGCTGCGATTGCCCTGCGACAGCTCCTGTTCGCGCCAGGCTCGGGCCTGCTCGCGCGCACGGGCCAGATCCGCGTCCGCGCTGCGGCGTTTCTTCAATGATCGCCGCATATAGCGCACCAAGCGCCGGCCGCGTTGCATGCGCGTACGCCACGACGGCGCCGGCACCGCGATCGTCCCCTGGCCGCCGCCGAGCAGGGCGTTGATCGCCGCCGGCGCGATGCCATAGGCGTCGTAACCCTCCCACTGGATCAGCGATGCCTCGAGATAGACCCGGCCGTGATGCAGGCTGGCGTGGGGGACCCCGGGCAATACCGGATAACCGCCGAGTTCGTAGCCGAGCGTCAGCATGCGGTCGGCGGCGATCGCGTACAGCGACCAGTCCATGGCCGACAGCGGCTCGGGCAGGATTTCCTTGGTGTTGCCGCGCGTCCACAAGCTCGGCTGTTGCGACAACGCCGGATAGGTATGGCGCGCGCTCGCCGTCACCGGCCGCGCCTGCACGATCCAGAAACGGTCGCCGTCCCAGACCCACTCGACGTCGAAACGCGGCCGGGCGAAATCCAGCGCCGCCGCCGCATCGCGCGAGAGCGCGGCGATTTCCAGGACGCCCGCCGGGGTCAACACCGCGCGCTCGGCCAACTCGCGCGGGGTTTCCGATAACTCCGTGCCCCCGCCGGTGCGTTCCCTCGAATATTGGCGCTTGGCGCCGATGCGTTGCTCGATCGGTTCCAGGCCGTCGTCGATGCGCCGCACCTGCAGGCGGTATTCGTCGACGTCGGCCTGACCGCCGACCAGGGCTTCGCCGAGCCCCCAATGCGCATTGACCAGCACGCGGTCGTTGCGGCCGGACAGCGGATCGCAAGTGAAGACCACGCCGGAAGCGACCGCCGGCAGCGACGGCATGATCACCACCGCCATCGCCGCGTCGGCGGCGTCGAAACCGAAACGTTCGCGATAGGCGACGGCCGCGGGTTCGCGCGCCGAATCCCACACCGCGACGATCGCGGCGGCCAGCGCCTCGGCGCCGCGGACGTTGAGGCCTACATGGAAGCTTTCCTGGCCGCCAGCTACGCGTACGAAACCAGCGGCAACGGTCAGCACGATGCCTGGTACGGCCTGTACTACTGCGTGCAGAGTTCGGCGAAT
>NZ_JBPKJP010000131.1:0-8826 GCF_051217035.1 Lysobacter sp. 1R34A | reverse complement strand
GTCGGCATCGGGCTGCGCGGCGACCTGTGCCTCGAACAGCGCGTGAATCGTGCGGTCGTTCACCGCATCCGCGCGCAAATCGTTGAACTCGCGCAGCACCTGCTCGCGCTCGGCACTCGTCAACAAGGCCAGCTCGCCGACCTTGCGCGTATCGCCGCCGACCATGCCCTGCAGCAGCGCGATCCACTGCCGCACCATGCGCTCGGCGGTGGCGCGGTCGAACAGGTCGCTGGAATATTCCAGTTCGCCGCTGAGGTCCTCGCCGGCATCGCCGAGCAGCAGGCGCAGATCGAAATGCGCCTTGGCGTTGGTCGCCGGCACCGCGCTCAGTTCCAGACCGGGCAGCGCCAGGCTGCCGCTGTCGGGCGTGTTGTCGAGGGTCAACATCACCTGGAACAAGGGGCTGTGGCCGAGGCTGCGCTCCGGCGCCAGCGCTTCGACCACCTGCTCGAACGGCAGCTCCTGGTGGGCATAGGCGCCGAGCGTGGTGGTCTTGACCTGGGCCAGCAGCTCGGCGACGGTCGGGTCGTCGCGCAGATCGACGCGCAGGGCCAGGGTGTTGATGAACAGACCGATCAGCGGTTCGAGTTCGGTGCGCTGGCGGTTGGCCACCGGCGTGCCGATCACCACTTCGTCCTGGCCGCTCAAACGCGACATCAGCGCCGACCAACCGGCGAGCAAGGTCATGAACACGGTGGCGCCGTGGCGCTGCGACAGCGCGCGCAGGGCCGTGGTCAGCGCCGCCGGCAAGGCGACCGGGATGCGGTCGCCGGCATAGCTCTGCAGCGGCGGGCGCGGACGGTCGCCGGGCAGTTCCAGCAGGGTCGGTGCGCCGCCGAGATGCGAACGCCAGAAGTCGATGTGTTTCTGCAAGGCCTCGCCCTGCAGCCACTGGCGCTGCCACACCGCGTAGTCGGCGTATTGCACCGGCAGCGGCGGCAAGGGGTCGGGTCGCCCCTGGGTGAAGGCGGTGTAGAGCGCGCTGACCTCGCGCACCAGCACGCCCATCGACCAACCGTCGGAAATGATGTGGTGCTGGGTCACCAGCAGGATGTGCTCGTCGTCGCCGACGCGCAGCAGGCGGCCGCGGATCAGCGGGCCGGCGGCCAGATCGAACGCGGCCAAGGCTTCGTCGCGGCCGATCCGGGCCGCCTCGGCTTCGCGCTCGGCCGGCGCCAGCGCGCGCAGGTCGTGATCGACCAGGGCGAAGCCGACGTGTTCGGAGGCGATCTGCTGGCGCGCCGATCCGTCGGCGCCGACGAAACGGGTGCGCAGGTTTTCGTGGCGGGCGACGATGCGGTCGAGCGCCGACTGCAGGGCCAGGCGATCGAGCCGCCCCTTCAGGCGCAGCGCGGCCGGCACGTGATAGGCCTCGCCGGCCGCCTGGTCGAGACGGTCGAGGAACCACATCCGCTGCTGCGCCCACGACAACGGCAGTTCGCCGTCGCGATCGGCGCGCGCGATCGGCCGCGCGCCATCGGGCTGCGCGGCCGGCGTCGCCGACTTGTTGAGCCGGCGCCGCAACAGTTCCAGTTTCAGCAGCTCGATGTCCGCCGACGATTCCTTAGACATCCCGCATCTCCATCGCTAGTTGTTCCATGGTGTGTCGTCCCCTTGCCGCCGCGCGGTCGCGGCGGCTCACGGGTTTTCCTCTTCGAGCAGGGCGCGCAGTTCTTCTTCCGAAAGCTGGTCGATGTCGGCGGCCATGCGCTCGACGTCCTCGTCGGCATAGCGGCCGACGCTGGCGACCAGCACCACCCGCGCCAGCAGCGCGACCTCCGGCGACTTGAACAACTCGGCCACCGGCACGTCGACGGCGAAGGCTTCGCGCACCCGCGCCATCACCTGCACCGCCAACAGCGAATGCCCGCCGACCTCGAAGAAGTGGTCGTGGCGCCCGACCTGTTCCAGGCCGAGCAGTTCCTGCCAGATCGTGGCGATGGTCTCTTCGACCTCGCCCTGCGGCGGCTCGTAGCTGCGCGCGGTCACCGCGATGCGGTCCGGCGCCGGCAGGGCCTGGCGGTCGAGCTTGCCGTTGGCGGTCAGCGGCCAACGGTCGATCAGCATGAACGCGCTCGGCACCATGTACTCGGGCACCTGCGCCGCCAGCATTTCGCGCAGGCGGCCCGGCAAGGTGCTGCGCCACTTGGCTTCGAGCGGGTCGTGGGCGAAACCGGACTCGTCCTTCGACAACTGCTCCTGCGCAATCTGGCTGCGCCAGTCGAAACGCAGCGCCTGGCCGTCGCGGCCGATCAGGGCGTGGTACTCGCCGCTGTGCGCGTTCGGCGCCCAGCTCAGGTCGAGGCTGTAGCCGCGCTCGCGGCAAAACGCTTCGAGATCGGCGCACAGCGCGCCCCGGCGCGCGTCGAGCGCGGCCTGGGCCTTGATCGCCGCAACCGAGGCCCCGCCCTCGCCCGCGCCGAGCCGCTGCCAGGCGCGCTGATACGGGGTGGCCCAGGGATGCGCGATCGCGCGCAGGCCGATCACCGCCTCGCCGCTGGCTTCGACACGCTGCTGCAGGCGCTGCGCATCGAAGCCTTCGTCGCCCCAGTCCTGCCAGTCGATCGCGAACACCTCGTCGCGCTCGCCGTCGATGCTCAGCACCACGTCGTAGCGGTAGGCCGACATCTCGTTTTCGTGGCGGGCCAGCTTGGGCAGCACGCGCACCGCGCTGATGCGCGGATAGCGCTCGCGCAAGGCATGGAACCAGACCGGGTCGATCAGCAGCTCGATGTCGCCGCGCATCTTCTGCGCGGCGCGGTCGCCCAGCTGCGTCGCCGACAGGCTGTCGGGCGACTGGAAGGCCTGCACCGACAGGTGGAACGAGGGCATCAGGCCGTGGTGGCGCACGTCGCCGATCATCAGCTTGCCGCCGGCCGCGGTCACTCCGATCGACGAGGCGATCACCTGCTCCAGATAGGCCAGGTTCGGGAAGTACTGCACCACCGAGTTGATCACCACGGTGTCGAACTCGCCGTGGATCGCCGAGAAATCGGTGGCCTCGCCCTGGAACACCTCGGCCTTGCCCGTCAGGTCCGGGGTGATCCCGACCAGGTGGTTGACCTTGGCCACGGTCTTGACCGACAGGTCGGTACCGACATAACGCTCGCAGCGCGGCGCGATGTTGCACAGGATCATGCCGGTGCCGACGCCGATCTCGAGCACCCGCCGCGGCTGCAGCGCCTCGATCCGCACCAGGGTGCCGTCGAGCCATTCGCGCATGCCTTCGCTGGCGATCGCCTCGCGGGTGTAGGTGCTGTTCCAGCCGGTCAGGTCGAAACCGAAATCGGCCTGCTCGACGGTTTCTTCCTCGCCCTGGTCGTCGAAGATGTCCGACCACTGCGCGACCTGGCCATCGAGCAATTCCTCCAGCGCCTCGTCCTTGGCCGCGGCGCGCGGCGCCACGTAGGCCACCAGGCGCTTCTCGCCGGGCTGGTCTTCGCGCGCGACTACCACCGCCTCGCGCACGTCGGCGCACGCCGACAGGCGCGCCTCGATCTCGCCGAGTTCGATGCGGTAGCCGCGCAGCTTGACCTGGAAGTCGTTGCGTCCGACGTATTCCAGGTTGCCGTCGCTGCGCCAGCGGCCGAGGTCGCCGGTGCGGTACATGCGCGCGCCGGCGACGGCCGCGAACGGGTCGCGGACGAAGCGCTCGGCGCTCAACTCGGGGCGGCCGAGGTAGCCGCGGGCGACACCGGCGCCGCCGATATGGATCTCGCCGACCACGCCGACCGGCAAGGGTTCGCCGTCGCCGCCGAGCACGTAAATGCGGGTGTTGGCGAGCGGCCGGCCGATGTGCGGCGCGACCCCCGCTTCGATGCGCGCATAGCTGGCGTCGACCGTGCACTCGGTCGGGCCGTAGACGTTGTAGCAACGCATGGCCGAAGCCGCGGCCGCGTCCCAGGCGCGCGCCGGCAGCGCTTCGCCGCCGACCAGCACGATGCCCGGGCGCCGGCCGCCGGTCGCCGCGTCGTCGAGCAGACCGGCGGCGAGCAAGGCTTCGAACTGGGCCGGCGTGCAATCGAAGATGTCGATGCGCTCGCGGCCGAGGAACTCGATCAGCGCCGCGCCGTCGGCGCGGATCGCCGCCGGCACGATCACCATGCAGCGGCCCGACAGCAACTGCACCAGCGACTGCACCGAGGCGTCGAAGGACAGCGCCGCGTCCAGGCCCAGGCGCGCGCCCGGCGCGCACTCGGCGAACACTTCGCGCTCGAACGCCGACCATAGGTTGAGCACGTTGCGGTGCTCGACCATCACGCCCTTGGGCTGGCCGGTCGAACCGGAGGTGTAGATCACATAGGCCAGGTGCGAGGCCGACAAACCCTCGACCACCGGGTCGTGCCCGGGCTGGGCGGCCCAGGTTTCGTCTTCGTCGAGCAGCAACACTGCGATGTCGGGCGCGTGCGCGTCGAGCGACCAGGCCGCCTCGCGCAGCGCGTTCTGGGTCAGCAGGGCCTTGGGCGCGCTGTCGCCGACCAGATAGGCCAGGCGCTCCGGCGGATAGGCCGGGTCGAGCGGCACGTAGGCGGCGCCGGCCTTGAGCACGCCGAACACCGCGACCACCGCGTCCAGGCCGCGTTCGACGCAGATCGCCACCCGGTCGTCGGGCGCCACGCCGAGCGCGATCAGGCGGTGGGCGACGCGGTTGGCGCGGCGGTTGAGTTCGCCGTAGCTCAGCGCGCTGCCCTCGTACTCGACCGCGGTCGCCTGCGGATCGCGCGCGACCTGGGCCTCGAACAGGCCGTGCACGGTCCGTCCCTCGTGGCCCGCGGCCGGCGCATCGCCGCCGACCTCGTTGAAGCGTTCCAGCACCAGCCGGCGGTCGTCGGCGCTGAGCAGAGACAGACCGCTAATGCGGCGCTGATCGTCCCCGGCCATCGCCTGCAGCAAGGTCTGCAGATGCTGCGACCAGCGTTCGACGGTGGCGGCGTCGAACAGGTCGTTGGCGTATTCCAGGCTGCCGTCGAGGCCGCCGTCGTGCTCGATCAGTTCCAGCGACAGGTCGAACAAGGTCTCGTCGCGCGGCTGGTCGATCAGGCTCAGGCTCAGCTCGGGCAGTTGCAGGGTGCCGGCCGGGGTGTTCTGCAGCACCAGCATGTTCTGCACCACCGGGTTGTGGCCCAGGCTGCGCGCCGGCTGCAGCATGTCGACGACCTGCTCGAACGGCACGTCCTGGTGCTCGTAGGCGCCGAGCATGACCGCGCGGGTGCGCGCCAGCAGTTCGGCCACGGTCGGGTCGTCGCCGAGGTCGACGCGCAGGGCCAGGGTGTTGACGAAGAAACCGAGCAAGGGCTCGACCTCGCCGCGGCGGCGGTTGGCGACGGCGGTGCCGACCACCACGTCGTCGCTGCCGCTCAGGCGCGACAGCAGCAGCGACCAACCGGCCAGCAGGGTCATGAACAAGGTGCTGCCGTGGCGCTGCGACAAGGCGCGCAGGCCCTCGACCGTCTCCGCGCCGATGCGGAACCGGCGGGTGCTGCCGATGTAGCGCTGGACCGGCGGACGCGGCCGGTCGGTCGGCAGTTCCAGCAGCGCCGGCGCACCGATCAGGTGCTCGCGCCAGTAGCCCATCTGCGCTTCCAGCGCATCGCCGCGCAGCCACTGGCGCTGCCACACCGCGTAGTCGGCGTACTGCACCGGCAACGGCGGCAGCGGATCGGCGCGGCCTTCGGCGAAGGCGGCGTACAAAGCCGACACTTCGTCGACCAGCACGCCGAGCGACCAGCCGTCGGAAATGATGTGGTGCTGGGTCAACAGCAGCACGTGTTCGTCGGCGGCCAGGCGCAGCAGGCGGCCACGGATCAGCGGGCCGGCGGCCAGGTCGAAGGGCTTGCGCACTTCCGCCGCCGACAGGGTCCGCACTTCGCGTTCGCGCGCCGGCGCGTCGAGCGCGCTGAGGTCGATGTCGTCGAGGACGAAGCCGCAATCGGCGGGCGCGATCGACTGCACCGGCTCGCCATCGCCGGCGACGAAGCAGGTGCGCAGGATTTCGTGGCGGGCGACGACGCGGTCGAGGGTGGCCTGCAACACCGCGCGGTCGAGCCGGCCGCTGAGGCGCAGCGCCGCAGGCATGTGATAGGCGGCGCCGGCGGCGGAGTCGAGCTGGTCGAGGAACCACAGGCGCTGCTGCGCCCACGACAAGGGCAGCGGCGCGCTGCGGTCGGCGGCCACGATCGGCGGCAGCGAGGCCGCACTGGCGCCGCGCAGGCTCAGCGCCATGTCGGACAGTTGAGGCCGCGCGAACACCTCGCGCAGCGACAGCTCCAGGCCGTGGCCTTCGCGCAGGCGGGTCACCAACTGCACCGCGATCAGCGAATGGCCGCCGAGTTCGAAGAAATGATCGTGGCGGCCGACCCGTTCGCGGCCGAGCAGGTCCTGCCAGACCTGGGCCAGCGCCGCTTCGGCCGCGCCCTGCGGTTCGGCGTAGGCGCGCGCGGCCATCGCCGCGTCGTCCGGCGCCGGCAGCGCCTTGCGGTCGAGCTTGCCGTTGGCGGTCAGCGGCAACGCATCCAGGCGCACGATCGCCGACGGCAACAGGTAGTCGGCGAGCGAGCGCGCCAGCTGTTCGCGCCACTGCGCCACGCTCGGCACGGCTTCGGCGACGCCGCTCGCGGTCTCGGGGGCCGCCACGACATAGGCCACCAGCCGCTTGTCGCCAGGCAGGTCCTCGCGTGCGATCACCACCGCCTCGCGCACCCCGGCGCAGGCCGACAGCGCCGCTTCGATTTCGCCGAGCTCGATGCGGAAGCCGCGGATTTTGACCTGGAAATCGTTGCGGCCCAGGTATTCCAGGCGGCCGTCGGCGCGCCAGCGCGCCAGGTCGCCGGTCTTGTACATCCGCGCCAGGGCCGGATCGGAATCGGCGCTGACGAAGGGATCGCGCAGAAAGCGTTCGGCGCTGAGCGCTTCGCGGCCGAGGTAACCGCGCGCGACCTGGGCGCCGGCGATGCACAGCTCGCCGCCTACGCCGACCGGCGCCGGCTGGCCCTGCGCGTCGAGGATGTAGACGCGGGTGTTGGCGACCGGGCGGCCGATCGAGACCTCATGCTCGGGCAACTGCGAGGCATCGGCGAACGACGCCGCGGTCGCGTATACCGCGGCCTCGGTCGGGCCGTAGGTATTGAGCAGGCCGCAGCGCAGCCCCGGCGCCTGCAACCACTGGGCCAGGTGGCGGCGTTCGACCTTCTCGCCGCCGACCACGACCAGGCGCAGGCTCGCCGGCGGCGACAGCCGCCCTTCCGCGACCGACTGCGACCACTGCTGCCAGAACGCGGTCGGCAGGTCGGCGATGTTGATCGCCTGCGCGCCGAGGAACTCGACGAACTCGGCATCCGGCGCGAGCAGATGGGCCGGACGCAGCACCACCGTGGCGCCGGCCGACAGGGTCGGGAAGATTTCCACCACCGAGCTGTCGAACGAATACGAAGCGAACTGCAGCATGCGGTCGCCCGGCTGCAGCGCGCATTGGCCGATGTGGGTACGCACCAGCTCGGCGACGTTGCGGTGTTCGACCATCACGCCCTTCGGCTGGCCGGTCGAACCCGAGGTGTAGATGACCTGGGCCAGATGCGCCGGGCTCAGCCCGAGCGCTTGCGCATCGGGATCCTGCGACTCGCCCTCGCCCGCCGCCGCGATCGACTCGTCGATGCCCAGCACCGGCAGACGCGCCGGCTCGCCGAGCGGCAAGCGTCCGCGCAACCCGGCCTGGGTCAACAGGGCCGCCGGACGGCTGTCTTCGAGCATGTAGGCCAGGCGTTCGGACGGATAGTTCGGGTCCAGCGGCACGTAGGCGCCGCCGGCCTTGAGCACGCCGAGCAGGCCGGCGACCATCGCCGCGCTGCGCTCGACGCAGATCGCGACCCGATCGTCGGGCTTCACGCCCAGGGCGATCAGGCGATGGGCGATTCGGTTGGCGCGGCGGTTGAGTTCGCCGTAGCCGATCGCGGTGGCGCCGTCGATCAAAGCGATCGCATCGGGCTGCAGCGCGGCCTGACGCTCGAAGGGGCGATGCAGCAGGCCGTCCGGCGCCGGCGCGGTACCGGTGTCGTTGAAGCCGAACAGCACTTGCTCGCGCTCCACCGCCGGCAGCAGCGGCAAGGCGCCGAGCTTGGCTTCGGCGTCCTGCGCCACTGCGTTCAACAGGTTCGTCAGATGAGCGGCCATGCGCTCGGCACTGGCCGCATCGAACAGCGCTTGCGCGTAGTGCAGTCGGCCGCGCAGGCCGCCGGCGCCCTCGGCGAGCTCCAGCGCCAGGGCCGGCTCCTGCGACGAAGCTGCCGCCACCGTCGCCCCGTCGAGCGCCAGCAACACCTCGAACAAGGCTTCGCCGCGGCCGCGCACGGCCTGAGCGACCTGGGCGAACGGCAACTCGGCATGGGCGGCGGCACCGGCCAGGACCGCGGCGGCGCGCGCGATCGCGTCGGCGACGCTCGGGTCGTCGTGCAGGTCCAGGCGCAGCGCCGCGACCTCGTTGTCCAACGCAGTCGAGGCCAGGCCGGTGACGACCTCGCCCTGCCCGCTCCAGCGCGTCAACGCGCTCGCCCAGGCCGTCAACAGCACTGCCGGCAACGGCGCCGCCTGTTGCGCGGCGAGCGCATGCAACGCCGAAGCGGTCTGCGCCGGCACGGCGATCTCGACCGCAGCCAGGCCGCGTCCGGCCTGCACGCGCCCAGCGTGCATGCGCTCGGCCTGCGCAGCGCGCGGACGATCGAACGGCAGGCTCAAGGCCAGCGGCGCATCGTCGAGCTGGGCCTGCCAGTAGGCGCGGTCGCGATCGAACACGCTCGCCTCGCGCCACGGCGCGGCGCTGCCGGCGCGCGCCGA
>NZ_JBPKJP010000130.1:0-8948 GCF_051217035.1 Lysobacter sp. 1R34A | reverse complement strand
GCCGGCGAGGCGCATGCCCGCACCGTCGCCGAGCACTCGCGCCAGCACGGCCGCCTCGAAGAACGCAACGCCGGCAGCGGCCAGGACCAGGGCCGCCAGGAACTCGCGAGCCTGCCGCCGGCCGAGGCCTCGGCGATGTGGCAAGCGCAGCTGGCGATGCGCGACGCCGCCACCCAGACCCAGCCGAGCCTGCCGAATTCGAACGCGGCCGCGTTCGCCGACCTGATCGAGCGCCACGTGCGCCAGCTCGCGGTCGGCGAGGGCGCTGCCGGCGGCGAGGAAGGGCAGGTTCTGCTGCGTCTGGCCGACAGCACTTTGCCGGGCACCGATCTGCTGCTGACGAAGACCGCCGAAGGCTGGCAACTGCGCGCCGACGTGCGCTCGCGTTCCAGCTTCGATGCGATCCGCGACGCCAGCCCCGAGCTGATGCGCCGCTTCGCCTCGCGCAATCTCGGCCAGCTCAGCATCGATCCGCATTTCCACGACTGAGCCTAGGCCCGCGCGCGTCCGGCAGGCGTCGAGCCGTGCCGGCGGAGCGGGCAGGGAGATCTCGCTCATGGACCGCTGCATGGCCAACCGCACGTCCGCCGCCGCCGCGCTCGCCTGGCTGCTGCTCGCCGCCGCGCCGGGCGCCGCGCGCGCGCAGGACAATGCGCCCTTGATCGACGGCGTCGGCGCTTACACCCATTCGCAGATCATGCGTCACCGCGGCGACGAAGCCGCGACGCCGGCCGGCAAGCGAGGCCAGGACACGACGCCGGACCGGCGCGCCGCCAAGCGACCCGCGCTGAGCCTCGACAGCCTGAGCTTCGCGCCGGCGCCGGCGGTATCGAAGGCCCTCAACGCCGCCTTCGCCGACAGCCTGACCGGACGCCGGCCGACCCTCGACCACGCGACCTTGCGCGCCATCGACGCCGAGTTCGTACGCAACCCGCGCTTTCGCGAATTGCTGGCGCGCCAGCTCGGCGGCGACCGCGACCAGGTCCTGCTGGCCCTGCAATCCGGCCGTCTGCAGGCGCAGTTCCAGCGCCGCCTGGCCGAACACGGTTATTCCTCGCGCAACCTCGGCGACGTCGTCAACGCCTTCATGATCTACGGCTGGACCCTGGTCAACGACGGCGCGCGCAGCGATCACGGCGCGGCTTTCGCCGCGCTGCGCCAGCGCCTGACCGACAGCCTCGCGCGCGGCGAGGCGATGACCACCATGGAGCGCAGTCGCATGCAGGAAGCGGCCGAGCTGTACGGTCTGGTCGCGACCCTGGCCGCGGCGGCCTGGCAGAACGCCGGCAGCCCGGCCGAGCGCGCCAGCCTGCGCGACGGCGTCGCCGCCATCGGCCGCGGCATCGGCATCGATTTCCGCCGCGTGGCCCTGACCGACCGGGGGTTCGCGCCGCGGCGCTGAGCCGCATCGATCCGCTCATGCCGGGCTTCGCGCCCCGCGGTTTGCCGCGTGGCGCGGCGCCGCCGACCCTGGGGGCGTTCCCAGGCTTTCGCGTTCGCGGGCATCGCCGATACTCGATGGCCCCGGCTCGATCGCCTGCGGCCGCGACCGCCGGGAGATGATCCCCGTCAAAGATCGGCGCGCCGCCGCTTCCTGGGCGTCGCGCCCGCAGTGTCTACTGATTCGTTATCGCCATCACCGCCATCGTTGCGACAGGAGAGTCCGATGTCCCAGCCCTTCACCCCGACCCAGGAACAGCGCGAGCAGATGTTCGCCGACTTCGAGGCCCTGTTGAACGAACAGTCCGGCATCGACGCGGCCGACCGCGACGCGCTGCTGCACCACTTCGCCCGCGCCCTCGACGAAGCCAAGCCCGACGATGCGGCCGACCCGCAGGCGCTGATGGCCAACCTCAGCCAGACCCTGGATCTGTTGCAGGAGAACCGCATCATCCAGCCCGGCGACCGCGACGGCCTGACCAAGGCCTTCGAGGCCCCGCTGAAGGACCCGAAGGTGCAGCGCGCGCTCGAGTTCAGCCAGCGCAGCCAGCGCGACGGCGAGGAGAAGGCGCGGCAGTGGCTGGAGACCCAGCCCGACCTGGAAGGCGAGGCGACCTCCAGCGGCGGCGGCTCGACGCCGGCGCCGCCGCCGAGCGGCCTGCCCTCGTCGCTGGGCATCAAGAAACCGGTCAAGACCTACCGCTGAATCGGCGCCGCCGGCGACGCGGGGTGAGGGCGTTCACAAATCCTGCGAAATCGCCCCGCCGCAACGGTTTCGCCCTAGGGAACGCCCCAGCTATACAGCCTTGCGGCGATCCCGATAATTCACCTACAGGCTTACCAATCCCGCTACCGCAGGCGATCTGACCGGGGCGGCTGATCTACCCAAAAACCAGGGAGAGCGTCATGTCGGATATCAACACTCAGTACGCCCAGTTGTCGCAGCAGAACATGGTCGACAGCGCAGGCGTCGACGAGTCGGGTAATTCCAAGCGCGGCGGCCGTTCCGGCGCGGGTGGCGGCTGGCTGGTGGCGTTCGCCACCGCGATGGGCAAGCTCATCGAAAAGGCCGGCGAAGCCCTGATGAACAAGGCCGAAGCGATCGGCGACAAGCCGACCGCCGCCGACTCCACCGAGCTGACCGTGCAGAGCCAGATGTACTCGATGTTCATCAACGCCGTCAGCACCGCGTTGAAGACCATGGGCGAAGCGCAGGGCGCGATGGCCAAGCGCAACTAAGCCGTACACGACCCCGGTCGTACGAACGCCAGGCCCCCGGGCCTGGCGTTTTCGTTTGTGCGGCCGATTCGTTCGTACGGATGTTTCGTGCGTACGAGCAGTTCGTTCGTAAGGACGAATGCGACGCGATCGGAGCGCGGTGGCACGTCCACCGCTATGCGGCGACCCATCCTCTGTAGGAGCGGCGCAAGCCGCGACCGCACCGTTCCAGGCCGGTACGTCCTCTTCGATGCCGCAGTCATGGTTTTAGCCGTTGTCGTACGCCGCCTCGATCTCGCGAAGGCAATCGAAGACCCAAAGGCGGCCCGCACGGATGCGGGCCGTTTTTCATCGGGACAGGGAGGTCCGTATGAAAAATCACCGCGGATGCACCGCTCGTGCGGGCCTGTGATTCAAAGCAAAGCAACTTCTTTGGTTACCTTTCTTTTGTTGCTTCAGACAAAAGAAAGTAACCCGCCGCTTTAGTGGCGGAAGCTTCGGGTTTGATCTTGGCCCTGATCATGATCGTCCATGAAAGATGCGCCGCAAGACCGCCGCAGGCGATGTCGCGGCTTGCGCCGCTCCTACCCTCGCGAAAGCACGCCGCTTAAATGGACGACGCCGGCTTTGCGGCCTCTGCGCGTCCCGTGGTCGCGGCTTGCGCCGCTCCTACCCTTCGCGAAAGCACGCCGCTTCGATGGATAACGCCGGCTTTACGGCCTCTCCGCGTCCCGCGGTCGCGACGTACGTCGCTCCTGCAGGGACGGGTTCGCAACAGCGATGCGAAGCTCCGTAGCGCAAGCGCCCCAGCCGCCTCAGCCGCGACGATTCAACCGCCGCCCCAGCCACCACGCGCCGGCCGCGACCGTAACCCCCAAGAACAACGCCAGGCCGCTGACGCCCGGGGTGGCGCGTTCGCTGACGAATTCGCTGCCGGGCAACAGGATGATCACCGCCATCGCCAGGCAAGCGTAGGCGACCACGGTCAGCACCCAGAACAGCCACTGCAGCGCACGCAGCACTTCGCGGCTGGGTTCGGCCTCATGGCTGGTGCGATGAGTGCCGCCGCGGCCGAGCGCCCACAACCAGTACGTCAGCGAAGCCTGGTCGACCTTGGCGCCGCGCCGCAGCGGGCGGCGGTAGGGACTGTCGGCATACACGGCCGTGTTGAGCGGGCTGTCGCCGCGCATCAGGTTGAGGCGGTCGTTGGCCAGCGGCAGGTTGCGCGGGTCGTTCGGCGCGGCGTTGACCATCAACGGCACCACGGTCGGCGCGACCAGCGCTTCGCTGGCCGGGGCGGCGACATTGGCCGGCACCACGGCCGGCGGTGTGCTCAGGCGCTGCATCATCGACAACTGGTTGAGCAGGTTCTGCTGCGCGAGCAAGGACTCGCTGTACAGCGCGCTCGCCATCGGCGCGGCCAGCACCGCGTTCGGCGTCGCCACCGGCACCGCGAGCGCAGGCGCCGCCGCATAGGCGACCTGCGCCGGCAGGCCGGCGTTGGCCGCGGCCGCCACGCCCGGGTTGCCGAGCATCGCGGTCTGCACGCCGGAGGGTTGCATAGTCATCGCGCTGCCCGGCACCGCATCGGCCGACACCGGCCGGTTCATGCCGCTCAACCCGGTGGCGTTGCCGAGCGCGCGCTCGGACAAGGTCGGCGGCGGGTACTGGGTGATCTGGTTGAACGCGGTCTGGGTGTTGCCGCTCGACTGCATCGACTGACCGGGCAGCAGGCGGCTCGGATAGGCAGCGATCTGGTCGTCCATCGCCGAGCCGGAACTCACCACGTTCGGGGTGTTGTGCGGGCGGTCGTGCTCGGCCGAGCCCGGCGCGGTGCCGGACGGCGGCGTGACCGGACTGGTATCGCCGCCGTGACTGTTATCGACCCCATTTCCGCCGGTGTTGCCGTGGCCGCCGTGCGGCTTTTCCAGGCCCGGCGGGCCGTCGCCGTTCAACCCCGGCGGCGAGCCGGGGCCGTGGTGATCGTCGCCGCCCAGGCCGGGCAGGCCCAGGCCGAGCGGGTCGTGGCCGGGACCGCCCAGGCCGGGAAAGGACGGGCGGCCGCCACCCAGAAGTCCGGGTAAATTCGGAAAACCCGACATGGGCGTTCTCCCAGCAGAAACCTCGCACCGGATCGATAGCGCGCCCCTGGAAATTAATCCGCTGGGCCGTCGCGGGCATCCTCGGGCCGACCCTAGGTCAGGCGGTCCGCACCGGCACCGCAGGACGGCTTCCAGGCGGAGCCGTGGCGAGACCAGCGAGATGCCGCATCCGCTCGGACGCGCCGGTGCCGCAGGCGCCGTCCTCGACGCGCAGATGCCGCAGGAGGCGGCCTCGCTCGCCGTCGATCTGCCACGCCCTCGACACCGCGCCGTCGAACGCGCAAGCATCGTGCCGGCATCGGCGGCGCGTCCGCCTCATCGCCGGTGTGGCCCGCTGGCTCGCGATCGCCGCGCGAACGTGGCAACGCAGGCGTTTTTCGCTTGCGAATCCTCTTGTTGCGGCCGTGGCTCTCGGCGAGACTGGTCGCGCGGTTTCCACCTCGCGGCGCAATGCCGCGATGCGATCGCAGCGCCATCCCTCTGTCGTACATCCACCTTCAGGACCATCAATGAGCCGACTGCCCGGCCTCGATCTGCTGCGCGCGATCGCGATCGTATGGGTAATGTTCTTCCATGCCGCCGCACTCGGCTCGCCGTATCCGCCGATGTCGCGGTTCGGGTGGATGGGGGTGGACTTGTTCTTCGCTCTCAGCGGTTATCTGATCGGCTGGCAGGTGCTCAAGCCGTTGAGCCGCGGCGAACCGTTGCGCTGGAGCGATTTCTACCTGCGCCGCGCGATGCGCGTGCTGCCTGCGTTCTGGGCGGTGATCGCGCTGTACCTGCTGGTGCCCGAGTTCCGCGAGCGCCCCGGCATGCAGCCGGTCTGGCAGTTCCTGACTTTCAGCGTGAACCTGCTGATCGACTATCAACACAACAAGGCTTTCTCGCATGCCTGGTCGCTGTGCGTGGAAGAGCATTTCTATCTGCTGTTTCCATTGATGGCCTGGTGGCTGACGCGGCGTCCGGCGTTGTGGAAAACCGTCGCGGTCGCCGTGGCATTGGTCGCAGGCGGCATGGTCTTGCGCGCCTGGGTCTGGCATTCGAGCCTAGACGACGGCAGCACCGCGTGGGTCGAGCGCATCTATTACCCGACCTGGATGCGCCTGGACGGCTTGCTTGCCGGAGTCCTGCTCGCGGCGATCCGCGCCTACCGCCCGTCGTGGTGGGCGGCGATGATGCGGCGCTGTGGCGTGTTGCTCGCGCTCGGGCTGGCCGGCGTCGCCGCAGCGATTTGGCTGTCGCAGGATCGCCTGGGCTTCCAGGCCTCGGTGTTCGGTTTCCCGGTGGTTTCGTTCGGGCTCGCGTTGCTGGTCGCGGCCGCGGCTTCGGAGCAGCGCTGGACCGGCCGGGTGCGGGTGCCGGGCGCCGCCTGGCTCGCCGCGGCGTCGTTCAGTCTCTACCTGACCCACAAGCAGATGTTCGGCCTGGTCTCGCGCCATTACGGCGACCGGCTCGACGGCCACGGCCTGCTCGCGCTCGTCGTCTATGCCGCGGCGGCGCTGCTCGGCGGCGCGCTGCTGTATTACGCGGTGGAGCGGCCGTTCCTGCGCCTGCGCGATCGCATCGTGCAGCGACGCGACGACCGCCGCACGCCCGCACCCGCCGCGGCGGTGCCGGCCGCACAGGCTTGAGCCGAGGCGGTTCGGCCGCTTCCCCGCCTCCCGGCCTGACCTCCCCCGTCCTGTTCATCGGCGAGCGATGCGCGAGACGTGACTTTCGTCATGTTTCGAGCATCCCGGCTATGGCCTAAGGTGGGGAAAGCGCTCCGGAACGCGTTCGGAATAAGGAGAGTTCCGGAATCGTCGGCCGCGATGCAGATCGCAGGCGGCGAATCCGGCCCGGTCCGTCCATGCGTCCCCCGGCGTGGGCGCCTACAGTCCAGTGGCCCGGCCCGTCCGTGCCGATGTGCTCGAAGCGGGCTTTGCCCGTCGTTGCCAGAGGGGTGTGAACGATGCATCGAACCCGTGCCGAACTCGACGGCGATCTGTGCCAGCTGCGTGCCGCTTTGCCGATGTGGCGGCGCCAGTGGCGCGACGATGCCGTGTTCTGGCCGCGCGTCGACAGTCTGGTCGAACGGCTGTTGACGGTGACGCCGCGCCCCGAGCGCGGCCACGTGGTCTCCAACATCAACCGGATGCTGGCTTCGCAGGGCTTGCAGCACGCGCCCTACGAATAAGGCCGGCGAATAAGGCCCGCGCGCCTCGCCTTCGCGGCCGCATCGGTGTCTGCGGCTATCTGATCAACTCGTCGAGCAGGGCCGCCACGCGCGCGGCATAGGCGTTCGGCGCGAAGCGCTGGGCAAAGGCGCGGCGCTGTTCGGCGTTGCCGTCGATCGCTTCGCGGCCGAGCTGGATCATCAACCGAGTCAGCATCGGCCGGTCGTGCGGATCGAAGCGCGGCATGTCGCCGGGCGCGACTTCCTCCAGCGCGCTGCCTTCGGCGACCGCGACCGGCGTGCCGGCGGCGAGCGCTTCCAGCACCGGCAGGCCGAAGCCTTCCGCGTACGAGGGTTGCCACAGGCGCTCGGCATCCACGTACAGGCGCGCCAGCCCTTCGTCGTCGAGCTCGTCGAACCAGTGCACGCCGTTGAGCCGGCGCAGTTCCGGGCCGACGTCGGCGGGCGAGCCGACCACGGCCAGGTCCGGCGTGTCGTAATGCCGGCGGCGCGCGTCGAGCCAGGCGCGCAGGAACAGGTCGGCGTTCTTGCGCGGCTCGCGGGTGCCGACCAACAGCCAGTAGCGCGGCGGCAGGGCGAGCGGTAGCTTGCTGCGGTCGGCCGGCGGCGGCAGCGGCGCGACCGCATCGGGCAGCACGTAGAGCTTGTGCGCGTGGGCCGGATACAGGCGCCCGCATTCGGCCGTGGTGTAGCGCGACGGCGTCCAGATCGCGTCGGCGTTGGCGATCGCGTGGCCGATCCGGATCCGGTCGCTCAGCGCGCGCCACGGCGAGGTGCCCGGGCGGCGCAGGGTCAGCCGGAACAGGTCGTGCAGCAACACCACCTGGCGCACCCCGGCCGGCTTGCGCCACAGCGGCAGGCCGCCGTCGGCGGTGGCGATGTAGAGGTCGATCTTTTCCCGGCGCAATGCCGCCGGCAGGAAACCGGCGTCGTAGTGCCAGCGATCGCGCAGGCCGGGGTCGTCGTCGAGCGACAGCGGCGCGTCGTCGCTGACCGCGATGGCGCGATGCGGATGCTCGGCCGGCGCGGCGGTGAACAGCACCGTGTCGATGCCGCTGCGGCTGCGCAAGGCGCGTTCCAGAGCCAGTACCTGGCGCCCGGCCGGGGACGCCGGGGCGGTAGTGGCGGCGCGGTAGTCGAGGCCTATGCGCATGCGGCAGGCCTCCGGGCAGGAACCGGCCGTGGCCGCGCGATGACGACGACGGTGGCCGTCGTGCGTGCGCAGGCAACCATCACGTTGGAGTACGAATGCTTCATCGGGGATCCCGCAAGGGCAGACCACAGACGGGATTGCAGCCGGGCGACCTTCCCTGACGAGTGCGATATTACTGCGAATTGCATCACATTTATTATGTGACGCAAGCCGACGATGTTGACCGCTTCGGTCGGCTCGCCATGAAATCGCCGAACGAAGACTCAGCTCCCCAATGCAGCTAAACATCCTTTCGCCGGTGCAGCGGTCGCGCCGCTTGACAGCCTGGGCCGCCGGCTTTATCAACGGATCAGTTATTTAACCTATCGGTTCATAGAATGTCCGTCGACTCGCTCAATGCGACCTTCGCCGCCCTGGCCGACCCGACCCGGCGCGCGATCCTGGCCCGGCTCGCCCAGGGCGAGGCCGGGGTGACCGAACTGGCCGAGCCCTTCGCCATGAGCCTTCCGGCGATCTCCAAGCACATCAAGGTGCTCGAACGCGCCGGCCTCATCGCGCGCGGCCGCGAGGCGCAGTGGCGGCCGTGCCGGCTCGAGACCGAGCGGCTGCAGGAAGTCTCCGGCTGGCTCGACCGCTACCGGCAGATCTGGGAACAACGCCTCGACCGCCTAGACGACTACCTCGTGCAGCTGCAGGCGACCCAGGCCGGCGGCGGCGACCCGCCCCGAACCGGGAGCAAGCGCGATGAGCCCGATCCCGACTGACCGCCGCCGCGGCTTGGGCCGCGCGGGCCGCGAGCGGAGCCGCCGCCATGGCTGACGCCGGCGCGTCCGAACGCAAACGCGACGGCGCCGAGTCC
>NZ_JBPKJP010000129.1:0-8949 GCF_051217035.1 Lysobacter sp. 1R34A | reverse complement strand
GCGCCACCGCGCGCCGGCTCGCCGTGCAGCTCGCGCTGCGCGCGCGGGCGACGCCGTCGATTTCGGCCTCGCTGCTCGGCTGAGCGCGGCCCGCACCACCTCCCTCGTCACCGGCGGCCCGGCTGCCCTTACTGGAACATCGCAATGAGCATCAAGTCCGACCGTTGGATCCGCCGCATGTCCGAGCAGCACGGCATGATCGAGCCGTTCGAGCCCGGCCAGGTCAAGCACGCGGCCGACGGCCAGCGCATCGTCAGCTACGGCACCTCCAGCTACGGCTACGACGTGCGCTGCTCGCGCGAGTTCAAGGTCTTCACCAACATCAACTCGACCATCGTCGACCCCAAGCACTTCGACCCGGGCAGCTTCGTCGATATCGAGAACGACGTCTGCATCATCCCGCCGAACTCGTTCGCGCTGGCCCGTACGGTCGAGTACTTCCGCATTCCGCGCGACGTGCTGGTGGTCTGCCTGGGCAAGAGCACCTATGCGCGCTGCGGCATCATCGTCAACGTGACGCCGCTGGAGCCGGAGTGGGAAGGCCACGTCACCCTGGAATTCAGCAACACCACGCCGTTGCCGGCGCGCATCTACGCCAACGAGGGCGTGGCGCAGATGCTGTTCTTCCAGTCCGACGAAGTCTGCGAGACCTCCTACAAGGACCGCGGCGGCAAGTATCAGGGCCAGGTCGGCGTGACCCTGCCGCGCACCTGAGCGCGGCCTTCGCGACATCGGCCCCGACGGCCCGGCGCGGATGCGTACCGGGCCGTTTCCGCAGGCGGCCGCCGCCGGCCGCCGCGGCAAGCCCGCCAATTCGTTCGAATCGTTCGAATGGAATGCGTACGGACGCCGCGGTCCTGTTATCGTTCGCCGTCACAATTCGACAGGCGTCGCGGCAGGGGGCCGCCGGCGCCATCTAACCAAGGAGCAAAGGAATGGACCCGCAGAACCCGTATCAAAGCCCGCAATCCTCGCTGACCCCGCCCGAGCACGACGGCGAGGAACTGGCCGATCGCGGCATCCGGTTGGTCGCCGCCATCATCGACACGGTGATCATGATCGTGTTGCTGGTGCCGGCGATGTTCGTCGGCGGCTATTTCGAACAAGTCATGACCGCGGCCCAGACGGGCGAGCAGAGCTACGGCCTGCAGATCATGTGGGGCCTGATCGGCATCGTGGTGTTCTTCCTGGTCCAGGCCTATCCGCTCAACGCCAGCGGCCAGACCTGGGGCAAGAAGGTCATGAAGATCAAGATCGTCGACATGGACGGCCTGCAGCCGAGCCTGGCCGAGCTGCTCGGCAAGCGCTACCTGTTCTCGCAGGGCATCGGCCTGATTCCGTGCCTGGGCGCGATCGTCCAGCTGGTCGACGTGCTGATGATCTTCCGCGAGGACCGTCGCTGCCTGCACGACCAGATCGCCGGCACCAAGGTCGTCGTCGCGCGCTGATCCCGGCCGCGTCGATGCCCGAACAAAGAGCGCCGGTGCGAAAGCATCGGCGCTTTTTTAATGGCTGGCGCAAACAGCGATCCCGCACGACGCGGAAGCTCTCGGAGCAGGAGCGGCGCAAGCCGCGACCGCGCCGCCCCGATGGCCGGCGTCACTGCACGAAAGCGGTGGAACTCAACGCCGCTGGTAAGTAACGAAAAACCCCTGCAGGTCGCCGTTCTCGATGTACGGCTCGACACTGACCACGTCGTAGCCGCGGGTGGTGAAGGCCTGGTGCGCGCGGCTCAGCGCGTTGGCCGCGCCCTGGTTGCGGAAGCCCCAGCTCGCGTCGACCCACAGGGTCACCGCGATCAGGTTCTTGTTGACGGCCTCGGTGGCGACCTGGTCGGGGTTCTTGTCGAACAGGCCGGCCTGCGCCGGAGCGGCGATCGAACCGGCGAGGGCGGCGGTAGCGAGCAGGGCGGCGAGCAGCAGGCGTTGCATGGGGGATTCTCCGTCGGGTCTGTGGTGTGCGATGAGCGGCCGCCCGGGTGGAGCGGCGGCCTTGCGATGAGCGGCTGCGCGACGAACGCCGGATCAGTGCTCGGCGCCGCCGGCGATGCGCCGGTCGACCCGCGTGTTCAACGCCGTTTCCAGCGCCACCCGCAGGCCGTGCACGACGGTGTCGATCGCCAGGCTCGGCGCACCGGCGTGGCGCGCAGCCTGTGCTGGAGCATACGGAATGTGGATGAAGCCGCCTCGAACGCCGTCGCGCGTGCGCAGGGCGTGCATCAGCCCGTAGAACACGTGATTGCAGACATAGGTGCCGGCGGTCTGGGAAATCTCGGCCGGGATGCCGGCCGCGCGCAGCGCCGCGAGCATCGCCTTGATCGGCAAGTCGCTGAAGTACGCGGCCGGGCCGCCGGCGACCACCGGCTCGTCGATCGGCTGCGCGCCGCGGTTGTCGGCGATGCGCGCATCGTCGATGTTGATCGCGATGCGTTCCAGCGACAGCTGCGAGCGCCCGCCGGCCTGGCCGACGCACAGCACCAGCACCGGCTGCAGGCGGTCGATGGCCTCGTTCAACTCGCTCAGGCACTGGCCGAACGCCACCGGCAGGCAGCGCGCGACGACGCGATGTTCGCGCCCGTCGCCGCCGCCGACGATCGCGCCGTCGAGCCGGCGCACCGCCTCCCAGCTCGGGTTGTCGCTCTCGCCGCCGAACGGCGCGAAGCCGGTCAACAGGATCGTCGCCTGCAGAGCGATCGCTTGCGGGGTAACGGCTGGCGTGTTCACCGGAAAGCGATCCAGTACATCAGCACCACGTTGCAGGCCAGCAGCACCACGCCGGTCGGCCACTGCGCGCGGATCACCCCGTACGGGTCCTTGAGTTCGAGCAGGGCCGCCGGCACCAGGTTGTAGTTCGCCGCCATCGGCGTCAGCAGGGTGCCGCAATAGCCCGAGAGCATGCCGATCGCCGCCAGCGAGGCCGGTTCGGCGCCGTGATGGTGGACCAGCAAGGGCAGGGCGATGCCGGCGGTCATGACCGGGAACGCGGCGAAGGCATTGCCCATGATGACGGTGAACAAGGCCATGCCGAGCGCGTAGGCGGCGACCACGACGAACGCATTGTCGACCGGGATCACCGAGCGCACCACGCCGGCCACGGCCTGGCCGACGCCGCCGGCCTCGAACACGCTGCCGAGCGTGGCCAGCAGCAGCGGCAGCAAGGCCGCCCAGCCGATCGAATCGACCAGCCGCCGCGATTGCTCGACGCCGCTCCACGGCGTCTGCCCGGTCATGCGGCATGCGGCGGCGAGCGCAATCAGGCAGGCGATCGCGAGCGCGATCAGAGTGACGTTGGCGGTCTGCAGCAAGGGCAGCTCGCCGATGCGCACGTACTTCAGGCCGAGCGCGCCGATCAGGGTCACCGCCGGGATCAGCAGGGCCGGCCAGAACAGCCGGTTGCCGAGCTGGCGCGCTTGGGTTTGTTTCTCTTCGGCGCCGGTTTCCTCGTAGTCGCCCTTGCCGAGGCCGCCAAAACCGGCGAGCACCGCGAGCACCACCACGCAGGCGCCGACGAGCTTGTTCGGCAGATGCTCGGCGGCGAACATCAGCAGCGCGATCAGGCCCCAGAACGCGCCGTTGGCGAAGCGGCGCGGATTGGCGCGGTCGCGCAGGCCGCGCCAGGCGAGCAGGCCGAAGTAGGCGCCGAGCACCCAGTAGACGAAGGTCAGGGTGATCATGGCGGAGGCGGCTCCGCCGCCGCGACGCGCCGTTGCGCCAGCCTGCGTTCGAAGCGGAAGATCCGCACGGCATGGATCGCGAAGGCGCAGATCGCGGTCGGGATGCCCCACAAGGCGATCTGCAAAGGATCGAGCTTGAAACCGTGCTCGGCGAAGAAGCTCTGGATCAGCAGCACCGCGCCGAAGGCGATGAAGATGTCCTCGCCGAAGAACATGCCGACATTGTCGGTGCCGGCGGCCAGAGCGCGGATGCGCTGGCGTTCCTCGTCGTCGAGCTCGCCGTGGCGGGTCTGCGCCGCGCCCTCGGCCATCGGCGCGAGCAGCGGGCGCACCGTCTGCGGGTGCCCGCCGAGGCTGGTCAGGCCGACCGCGGAAGACAACTGCCGCATCAGCAGATACGCCACCAACAGCCGCGCCATGGTCGCGCCGCGCAGGCGCGCGACCCAGTTCTGCGCGTGTTCCTTGAGGCCGTGGCGTTCGAGCAGGCCGATCACCGGCAAGGTCAGCAGGAACAGCAACAGGAACCGTTTCTCGGTGAACGCCTTGCCGAGCACTTCGAAAATGTCGAGCGGCGACAGCTGCGCGGCCAGGCCGGTGACGAAACCGGCGGCGACCACCACCAGCGCTGGGTTGAGCCGCAGTACGAAACCGATCACGACCGTGGCGACGCCGATCAGGGGCCAATAGTTCATGCCATGCCCTCGCTCAGGGAAAACGGGTGTCGATGGGCGGGTCGCTGCCTCGGCCGCGGCGCGCAGGCGCTCATGCGATCGGCAGGATCCGCAGGCCGTCGGCCTCGAGCGCGGCGCGCAGCGCGCGCGCGAACGCCGGCGCATCGCGGCGGTCGCCGTGCAGGCACAAGGTGTCGGCGCGCAGCGCGAGACGGCCGCCGTCGGCGGTGGCGACTTCGCCGCGCAGCACCAGGCCGCGCACCTGGGCGATGGCGTCGTCGAGCGATTCGATCACCGCGCCGGGCTGGCCGCGCGGCAGCAGCCGGCCGTTGCGCGCATAACCGCGCTCGGCGAACACCTCGTGGGCGACGCGCAGGCCGGCGGTCTCGGCCGCCTCGGTGAGTTGCGATTGCGACAGGCCGTAGACCACCAGCTTCGGATCGAACGCCGCGACCGCGCCGACGATGGCCTCGGCGACGATGCGATCGTCGGCGGCGAGGTTGTACAGCGCGCCGTGCGGTTTGACGTGACTCAATCGCACCCCCTCGTCGGCGGCGATCGCGGCGAGCCGGGCGAGCTGGTTGAGCATCAGCATGCCGATTTCGTCGCGGCTCAGCGGCAGGGTGCGGCGGCCGAAATGCTCGGGATCGTCATAGCCCGGGTGAGCGCCGGCGGCGACGCCGTGTGCGCGGCACAGGCGCAGGGTTTCGCGCATCGTCGCCTCGTCGCCGGCATGGCCGCCGCAGGCGATGTTGGCCGAACTGACGTAGGGCAGGATGGCGGCGTCGTCGCCGCAGCCCTCGCCGAGATCGCAATTGAAATCGATGCGGTCCTGCATGAGGCGGGCTCCGCGCGGCTATTTGCCGCGCTTGAACAGCAGGCCCAGGCCGACCGCGATCAGGATCGCCGGCCACCAGGTCATCAGCAGGCGGGTCAGGCTGACGTTGGTGAGGCCCAGATTGTTGAGCAGGAACAAGGTGCCGATGACGATCAGGATCAGGGCGCCGACGACATGGGATTTCATGGGTGCGCGGTCTCGTGTGGGGCAGGGCGCCGGGCCCCGGACGCGAGGAGTCTAGACGGGTTGGGGCGGGGGGACCAAGCGCCTGGGGGCTTCGGCTGCAGACGAACGCATGAGCCGAGATTCGCCCCTTCGTTGAGGGCCTGGTGCTTGGGTGGACCCGGGGGCGGCTGGAGCGGCTGCGCCGGGGGATTCGCCTTTGCCGTGGACCGAAGCAGCAGTCCGCCTGCCCCCTTTCGAAAGGGGGCAGGGAGCTTGGGTGCGTATCGACTCTTCGAGGTGCGCTCTTGACCGAAACCCGCGCTGCCGGTCACTGCTTCGTTGCGGCGGCATCCGGCGCAGCGGCCGGCGGCGTTGCCGCCTGCGCCGCCGCAGCAGGCGCGGTGGCGCCCGCCGTTTTCGGCCCGGTCCACAGCCTGGTTTCCGGCGCGGTGCCCAGCATCTGGCCGCGCAGCAGCGGGATCGGCGGGCCGCCGTAGCTCAGGAACTGGTCGTGGAAGCCCTTCCAGGCGCTGCGGCCGCCGCGCGTGGCGGTCCAGTCCTCGCGCAACTGCATGATCATCAACTTGCCCAGGGTGTAGTTGAGGTAAGCCGGGTCGTAGGTGCCGCGCGCGGCCTGCTGGCGCGCGTTGCCGGGGTCCTGGAAGGCCTTGTCCTTGAACATCTGCTCGGACTGGGCGACGGTCATGCCGCCGGTGTGCAGGCCGATCGCCGACAGATAGCGCACGTTGCGCAGCAGGGCGTTGGTGAGCTGGCCGATGTGGACCTCCGGCGTCGCGCCGTCGAGGCCGGCGTCGAACATCATCTCCTCGGTGTAGTGCGCCCAGCCTTCGGCGTAGGCATAGCCGACGAACAACTGGGCGAACTTCCACTGCGACCGGTTGGCGTGCAGGAACTGCAGGAAATGGCCCGGCCACACTTCGTGCGCCGAGGTGAACAACAGGTCGGCCTTGCCCGGCACGTAGGCGTCCTGCTCGGCCTTCGGCCAGCTCGGATCGGGCGGGGCGATGTAGTACACCGACGGCAGGTTCTTCTCGTACGGGCCGGGGATCTCGATGTAGGCGAAGTTGTTGCGGTTGAACGGCGGCGCTTCCTCGACCTTGGCCTGTTCGGTGCCCGGAATCGTCACCAGGTCCTTGTCGACCAGGAATTGGCGCAGGCCGACCAGTTGCGCGCGCGCGCCTTCGACCGCGCCGCCGACCGGTTTGTCGTCGTTGACCTGGGTGATGCAGTCGTTGAGCGACTTGCCCTTGGCGTACTGGTCGCAGGCGCTCTTCAACGCGGCCAGGTTGCGCTCCAGGTCGGCTTCGCCGGCGGCGCGCAACTGGTCCAGCGGCAGGTCCACGCCTTCGGTGGCCTTGAGCATGCGCGAGAATTTCTCCGCGCCGAGCGCGTAGTCCTGGGTGGCCTGCGGCTTCTGCGCGGCGAGCCAGTCCGACAGGCCTTGCATGGCCTCGGCGGCTTTGGCGTTGGAGGCCTTGAAGCGGGTCTGCAGCGCGTCGTCCTTCACTTCGGCGAAGGCCTGCGGCACGTCGTTCTTGAAGAACTGGGCGAGGCCGCCGAACACCGAGGTGCCGAGCTGGATGTAGGTTTCCGGCAACGGCCCCTTGAGGTTGGCGCGGATCTGCTCGACCGCCTTGGGCAGGTTTTCCTGATAGGTCACGAACGCGGCCATGCGCTGCGGCAAGGGCGCGTAGGGACGGGTCAGGTACATGCTCGGCGACAGGTCGCCGGCGTAGAAGGCCGGGTTCTTGCTGGAAAAACCGGAGTCTTCCAGCCAGAACAACTGGCCGTCGATGACCGCGCGCACGTAGTCGCGCTGATAGCGCTGGGCGGCGTCGAGGCGCTCGTCGCCGAAGGCGTTCACCGCGTCGCGCTGCCGATGCAGCCACTGGATGTTGCGCTGCAGGCCCTCGGCCGAGAAATCCGGCAGGCGGCCGTCGTACTCGTGCTTGCCCGCGTTCGCGCCCCAGGTCGGGAAGTGCTCGAAGAAACCGCTGAGGAAGCCGTCGACCGCGGCATCCCATTCGGCGCCGGCCGGCTTGGCGGCGGCGGGCGCGCTATCGGCGCCGGCGGCCGGCGCGGCGGTTTCGGATTTGCAGCCGGCGGCGAGCGCGGCGACGACACAGACGGACAGCGACAACAGACGCAGGGAACGCATGCGGAATCTCCAGAAGGCGATGACGGCGAAGCGGTTCGATGGCGGGCGCGCGCATCCTGGCCGGTTCGTGCGCCCGGATGCGCTGTCGATCGTCGCGGCAACCGGGGCGGAAGCGATAGTGCCTTTTGCCCTAGCTGGATGCCGAATTCGGCACAGCGGCGCGGGCCGCCAATGCCGTCGGCGCGCAATCAGCGCTTAGTCAGCGCTTAGTCAGCGCGTATGCGGCAAGCGCGACGCCACGGCCAGGCGCAGGCGCACCACGCGTTCGCGACGATGCCGCAGCGCAGCAATCGCCGCCGGCGCATCGCAGGCCTGGAAGCGCAGCCGCGCGTGCGGAGGCGCCTGCGCCAGCCGCGGCAGGTCGGCGGCGATCACATGGCCCAGGCGCGCATACCCGCCGACGGTCTGCGCATCGGCCAGCAGGACGATCGGGTGGCCGTCCGCCGGCAACTGAATCGTGCCGGGCGCGACCGGTTCGGACACGCCGCTGCCGCCGACCGCGGGCAAGGGCGCGCCGTCCAGGCGCAGGCCTTGGCGGTTGCTGGCGGCGGCGACGGTCCAGGGCTGGCGCGCGAGCGCCGCGGCGCTGCCCGCTTGGGCCGGATCCGCGCTGGGCAGGTAGCGGATCGGCAGCTGAGGGTCTTCGCCGAAATCGGGGTCGACCCACCACGGCGCGATACGCGGCGCGTCGATGCGCAGCGCGTCGATGCGCAAGCTTGGCGAAGCGCCGAGCGGCAGACGGTCGCCGGCCTGCAGGGCGCGCCCCAGGTGACCGCCGAAACCGCCGCGCAGATCGGTGCTGCGGCTGCCGAGCACCGGCTCGACTTCGAAGCCGCCGGCGATCGCCAGCCACGCGCGCACGCCGTTGCGCACGCCGCCGAGCTTGAGCGTGCCGGGCGGCAATTCGATCGGCCGCGCCATCGGCAGCGGCAAGCCCTCGAAGCGCGCGTCGACCGCGGCGCCGAGCAAAGCGATGCGCGAGGGCCGCGGCAAACGCAAGCCGGGCCCGTGCAGGCTCAGTTCGAGCACCGCGGCGTCGTCGCGATTGCCGACCAGATGATTGGCCAGCGCCGCCAGTTCCGGGTCGAGCGCGCCGCTGCGGGCGATGCCGAGGTGGCGCCAGCCGTGGCGGCCCAAGTCCTGCACGCTGGTCAGCGGACCGGGCGCAATGACCTCGAGAAATTCATTTCGCCGGCTTTCGTTGCGTGCGCTCATGCCGGCGCCTGCAGGCGCGCCCGCTCGGCGAATTCGGCCGCGTCTATGGCGACGAAGCGCACCCGGTCGCCGGGTTGCAGCAGGCTCGGCTCGGCGCGCGCGACGTCGAACAGGGCCAGCGGCGTGCGCCCGAGCAAGCGCCAGCCGCCGGGGCCGCGGCGCGGATAGATGCCGGTCTGGGCGCCGCCGATGGCGACGCTGCCGGCGG
>NZ_JBPKJP010000128.1:0-9102 GCF_051217035.1 Lysobacter sp. 1R34A | reverse complement strand
TGACGGGGAACGTCAGTTGTGTGACATCGGTGTCATGATGCTCACGTATATTTAACAAGCAATGTGCCGGTCGTCACGCCTTGGCACGCTTTGTGCGTTTTCATGGCCTGCTCCTTCTGCTGCTTGGCCATGGCGCGCTGTTCGGCCCGGCTCAGCGGCTTCGGCGGGGCGATCTCGGCGCCCTTGCCGGTGGCGACGCGGACCTGGCGCGATTTCATCCAGGTGTCGAATTCGTCGGCCGTCATCGACTTGCCGTTCTGCATCATGTCGAAGCGATAGTCGTTGCCCGGCAGCAACTTGCCGCCGCCCGACGCCGCGGGGGCCTTGGAAGCGACGGCCGTGGCCGGCTTGGGCGCCGCAGCGGAGGCCGCGGGCTGGCCGGTCGCGACCGTGGTCCTGACCGGAGCGGCAGCCGGCGCCGAGGACGGGCTGGCCGGCTTGCCGGTGGCGATGCGCACCCCCGGCGGCAGTTCGCCCGCGTTGGCGCTGCCGATCGGCATCGCCGAGACCAGCCGGTCGATCGCCGACGGCGGGTTCGGCTTGGCCGCGGCCGGCGGCGGATTGTTGGCGGCGCTGGCGTAGACCGGCGGCGCGGCGTCGCCCGGATGCAGGGCGCGCACCTCGACCCGGCCGGTGCCGCGCTGGGTGATGCCGAGCTTGACCGCGGCGGCGTAGCTGAGGTCGATCACCCGGCCGTCGTGGAACGGGCCGCGGTCGTTGACGCGCACGGTCACCGACTTGCCGTTGTCGAGGTTGGTGACGCGGGCGAAGCTCGGCAGCGGCAGCGACTTGTGCGCGGCGGTGAAGGCGTACATGTCGTACACCTCCAGGTTGGAGGTGCGCCGGCCGTGGAATTTCTGGCCGTAGTAGGAGGCCAGGCCGCGCTCGACGTAGTCCTCGTGCGAATCGAGCACCTTGTAACTCTTGCCGAGCACTTTGTAAGGCGAGCGGTTGCCGAACTGCGAGCGCGCCTCGGCGACGACTTCGGGTTCGGGGATCGCATCGACGTCGGGCACGTAGTCCGGGGTGGTGTCGGACACGCCCGGGGCGTACAGGCCGCCGGCCTTGTAGTTGCCGCGCTTGCTGAGGTCTTCCTGGGCCGGCGCGTACGGCGACTTCTTGCGGCCGCCGTGCGGCTGCGCCGAAGGCAGGCCGCTGGCGTGGACGCGGTCGCGTTCCGGCAGGGCCAGGGCTTCGGAAGAATTTTTCTTGGGTGCGCTGGCGCAGGCGGCCAGGGCCAGCGGCAGGACGGCGGCGGCCAGCCGCCCGATCAACACGATCGGCGGCCGCTTCGTGCCCGGCCCGCTCATGCCTGCGGTGCCTTGGCTGCGGGGGCGGTGCCCGCGGGGGCCTTGCCCGCAGGCTGGGCCGGCGCGGCGGGCGGTGTGGCTATATCGGTGGCCAAGGGATTCTCCCGTCCGGCGATCGCCTCGGCCAGCTGGTACACCGCCATCGCGTAATGCTTGGAGATGTTGTAGCGGGTGATCGCGTAGAAGTTGCGGAAACCGAGCCAATATTCGGGACCGTTGACGCCGTCGAGGTTCAGCAGCGTCGCGGTCTCGGTCGGCGCCACCGTGCCCAGCGGGCGATAGCCGCGCGCGGCCAGGTCGCTGAGCGAATACACCGGGTCCATGCTTTCGGGGACGAAATCCTGCGCGGTGGCGTCGCGGTTGGCGCGCACCGTCACCGGGCCGCCGCGCACCCAGCCGCCCTTCTTGACGAAGTAGTTGGCGACCGAGAAGAACACGTCGTCCAGGTCGGTGAACAGATTGCGCTTGCCGTCGGCGTTGCCGTCGACCGCGAACTCGCGGTAGCTCGACGGCATGAACTGGCCCCAGCCCATCGCCCCGGCGTAGCTGCCGGTCAGGGTGGTGATGTCGATCCGCTCTTCCTTGCCGAGCGCGAACAACTGCGCCAGCTCGCCGCGGAAGAAGGCCTCGCGGCGGTTCTCGCGATCGGCCTTGGCCGGGTCGCCGGTGCGCGGATAGGCGAACGCCAGGGTGTACAGCGCGTCGACCACCGAGTATTTGCCGGTGTTCTTGCCGAAGCTGGTTTCCACGCCGATGATCGAGACGATGATCTCGGCCGGCACCCCGGTCGCGGCTTCGACCCGCGCCAGTTGCGCGCGATGCTCGGCCAGGAAGGCCTGGCCGCCGTCGATGCGGGCCTGGGTGATGAAGATCGGGCGGTAGTCCCGCCACGGCTTGGCCTCGGCCGGGCGCGCCATCGCCGCGACGATGCCCTCGCGGATCTGCGCTTTCGCCAGCACCGATTCGATATAGGCCGGGTCGACGCCGTAGCGGCTGGCGGTATCGCGCACGAACTCGGCGCGCGCCTGCGCCAGCGGCATCGGTTTGACCGGGTCGGGCAATGCCGGCGTGCCGACGACTGGCGTCGGCGCGGCGACCGGGGCCGGCGGTTTCGGCGCCGGGGCGGGCGCGAGGGTAGACGTCGGGATCGGCGGCGTCTGCGTGGCGCAGGCAGCCAGGGCGATCGTGAGTGCGCAAAACAAGGCGCGACGGGCGGTTTGGCGTCGGGTCATCGCGGCGAGGTTAGCACGCGAAAGCGGGGCAAAAAACCTTGGGTTTGCGGGACTTAACCGATTTTATTCATGTCAGGTTGTCGAAGCCGAAGCGGCCGGGGCCGAGGCGATGGCGACGCCCGGGAGGTCGTCATCAACATGAACAGCGCTCCTCGCAGCCGCCTTCGCAGACCGATCTGGCCGCTTACCCTGCCCCGCTTCGTCCGAGGGCGTTGCCGATGGTGAGGTGCGGCGCCGGTTGCGGCGCGCGCGCCAGGCCGAGTTCCTCGCGCAGGTCCAGCGGCGCGGGGCAGCGCACCGCACACCAGACATAGCCCGTCGGTCTCGCGTGCATCGGGGTCGTAGTCGAACGCGATCGCCGCACCGTCCAGGCGTTTCCAGGCCGCCGGCTTCGGCGGCGCCTCGCCGCGGATCACCGGGACATGCGTCCCCCACAACGGCGCCTGCAGGCTGCGGGTGCAGTGGTGAGCGATCCAGAACTGCCGGCGCAGGTAGCGGCCGAGCTCGGGATCGCCGTCGACGATCAGCCGCCACACGGTGCTGCTGCCGTCGCGGCGGGTGCCGATGGAAGGTAGCCAGCACGACGACATGCGAACAACCGCGGAGACAGGCCTCGAACTCGCCCGATTCCGCTTGGCGACCGACCCGCCGGATCACGCGGCAGGGCCCTTCATCGCACCCCGCTCAGGCCGCCGCGCGCGTGCCGCCAAGCGCGGTCTTGATCATCATCCCGCCGAGTTCCTTGACCAGCTTCGCCGCGACCAGCGCGGTGAGGTTGGAGATGTCGCACGACGGGTTGTACTCGACGATGTCGCCGGCCACGATCGGCTGGCGGATGCCGTGCAGCAGATCGATCACCTGGCGCGGCGAGGCGCCGCCCGGCTCGCGGTGCGATACGCCAGGCGCATACGCCGGGTCCAGCCCGTCGAGGTCGATCGACACGTACACGGGCGTGTCCAGATCCAGGCGCAGGCCGTCGCGCCAGTTCGCGGCTTCGATCACTTCCACGCCGAACCGCTCGAATTGGGCGCGATGCTCGTCGTTGACGGTGCGCAGCCCGACCTGGATCAGCCGGTCCGCCAGGCCTTCCTCCATGATCCGCGCGAACGGCGAGGCGTGCGAACGCGGGTTGCCCTGATAGGCGTCGTACAGATCGGCATGCGCGTCGATGTGCACGATGGTCAGCCGTGGCTGGCAGCGCCGCACCGCGCGCAGGATCGGATGGGTGATGGCATGGTCGCCGCCCAGGCACAGCAGCGGGCCGCCCTGGGCCAGTGCGCGCCCGACGCCCTGCTCGATCACTTCCCAGGCATCGGCAACGCCGTCGAAATGCAGGTCGCCGCAATCGATCAGCCGCCCGGCCTCGCCGAAATCGATGCCGGTTTCGCTGCGGATGCTGTAGGCATCGCAGTGCAGTTCGCGGCGGATCAGCGGCGGCGCCGCGGCCGTGCCTTTGAGGTAGGAAGAGTTGTCGTCGTTGGGGATGCCGAGCAGCGAAAGCGCGATCATGTCGGTGTACTCGCGAACAGAAAAACGGAACGGTCCGCCGCGATGGGCGACGGATGGATGCGATGCAGGGGCGGCCTCAGCCGTCGAACACTTCGTAGGCCAGCGCGCGCGCCGGAGCGCCGCCGTTGGCCGCCGACGCCGGACACGCCGACAGGGCGACCGCCAGATCCATTTCGGCGCGCAGCACGATCGCATCGCCCGCTCGCGAACGCGGCGGCGCGACGCGCAGGCGCCCGTCGGCTTCGATTTCGACGTTCATGAACAGGTTGAACGGCGTCGGCAACGGCTCCGGCATCAGTCCGAGCGAACGCAAGCCGGCGCACAGGTTGTCGTGGCAGTTGGGGTGATCGCCGACCGCGCCGTACTGCATTCGGTACATCGGCGCGCTGCAGGCCGCGTACAGGAAATCGTGGCGGCCGACATCGTCCTCGACGATGCTCAACATCGGCCGGCTCAGGTCCGACCACAACACCGCGCGGCCGACAGCCGAAGGCTGCCGCCGTAGTCGAAGCTGCGCCCGTTCGACAGGCGCTCGCGGCCGTCGGCCGAATAGGCGACCAGGTCGCCGCTCTGCCCGCCTTCGCTGTCGACGACGCGCAGGCGCTGGCCGCGCTGCAAGCGCAAGCCCACGCCGCTCGCCGCCGCGACCCGCTGCCGTTCGATCATGCCGCGCCTCCTCCGACACCGCCACGACCTTAGCCCGCAGATTTGCACAGGTCCACTTCGCAAATCTCAAGATAGCTGTAAGATTTTCTTTATGTTCGACCTGGCCCGCCTTCGCCTGCTGCGCGAGCTCGCCCACCGCGGCACCATGACCGCGGTGGCGCAGGCCTGCGGCATGACCTCGTCGGCGGTGTCGCAGCAATTGGCGACCCTGGAGCGCGAAGCGCGCGTCGCGCTGTTCGAACCGATCGGCCGCCGCGTACAGCTGACCGCCGAAGGCAAGCGGCTGGCCGCCCACGCCGAATTGATCCTGCAAGCAGTCGAAGCCGCGGCGCTGGACCTGCGCGGCGTCGATCGGCGCCCGCAAGGCGAATTGCAGGTCGCCTGCTTCGCCAGCTATGCCAAGCGCCACCTGCTGCCGGCGATCCTGCGCATACGCGAACGCCATCCGGACCTGCGCGTGGTGGTGCGCGAACTCGAATCGCCCGACGCGATCGCAGCGGTGCGCGACGGCCGCTGCCACCTCGCCCTGACCTTCGCCTACAACCTCGTGCCGCGGCCCGACCCCGCCGGCCTCGACGCACAGCCGCTGTTGGAAGAACCGGTGTTGCTGGCGCTGCCGCCGCACTGGCGACGCAGCCGCGGCCCGGTCGCGCTGCGACGGCTGGCGCAGGAAGACTGGATCGTCGGCTCGCGCCAGAGCGACGACGGCCTGCTCGCCGAACGCGCTTGCGCCGCGGCCGGCTTCGCCCCGCGGATCAGCCACACCGTCGACGACTACGACCTGATGCTGCGGATGGTCGCCGCCGGCCTGGGGATCGGCTTCGTCCCGAGACTGGGCCTGGACTTCCCGAGCGCCGACGCCGTGGCGGTGCGCACCGCCGCCGGCGCGCCGCTCAGCCGGCGCATCCAGGCGCTGACGCGTCCTGCATCGACCGCGACGCCGAACGTGCGCGCGTTGCTGGCGGAACTGTCGGCCGGGGCGAAAACGAGCGTGTGAGCGTTGGGCAAGGCGAACGCCCGAGCCCCGAAGGTGCGCGACTGCCGATATCAACCGCGATTGAAGAACGACGCCTGCAGCAAACGCATTCCCGCCAATACTTGAGCCACGCGTTCGTCCGACAAGGCCCCGATGCGCTCGCCCAAGCGCGTCTTGTAGATCGACGACACCTGCGAAACGATCACCACACTCTGTTTGAGCAAGCCGCCTTCGCCCGGTTCCAGCAAGACGTTGCCCGGCTCGCTGACCCGCCCGATGTTGGAGCTCAAGGCGCAAACCACGACGGTGCTGATCCGCGAGTGGTTGAACAGATCGTCCTGCACCACGAGGTGCGGATGCGGGACGCCCGGCACCGAGCCCCGGAACGGGTCCGGCGGCAACCAGAACAGGTCTCCGCGGTTCACGGTGCCGCGGAAGACGCTGAGGTAAGCCTGTTCTTCTCTGTCCACGAAACGTCATTGCCGCTTACTTCGACGCCGCAGACTACCTTCAATCCTTCCGGATCGACATCTTCCATCTGCCAGACCGGCCAACCGAGGAGTTCCGAGCGACGACGCAACCCTATCCAGGCCAACCGTCCTGCGTCCTATCTCGACGCCGGAAACTGCCATAGACTCCAGGTCGCCCGCCCGGACCTGCCGCTACCCACCGAGGAGCAAGCGCATGATTGATGGCAAGCGACTCGTCGATCTGCTCGGACACTCCTCCGCCCAGGCCAGCCTGACCCGGTACCTCACCGACGCCGGCATGATCGAGCGGCCGCAAGGCCCGGACGTGGTCCAGTACCTCGACTTCGACGACCTCGGCCTGGCCTTGATCTTCACCGTGGCGGACGTCTACCGAGAGGAAATCGGAGAGCCCCGCGACGACGGCCACTGGATCCTCAGCGGCATCCATTTCTACAACCGCCACCAGAACGGCCAGAACGACAAGTTCGCCGGCGTGTTGCCGTACGGCCTGAGCTTCGAGTTCAACCGGGTCCGGACCGCGGCGGCCCTGGGCCCCCCGATCGTCGACGAAGAAGACGACGGCTACGTCATGAACACCTTCCGGGCCGACGACGAAATCGTCGTCACCACCTCGACCGCCGTCGACCACGGCGAAGCGCTGTGGTTCAAGGTCGAGAAGATCGACAAATTCCACAGGGAACGCGGCGACGTTTGATCGTTCCACCAGGGACGCGACTGCAGCAGCAGCGCCGTTGCCGGTGAGAACGGTGGTCCGCTCGGCGATTTGGGCTTACCGCCCGAACTCAGAATCGAGAATCGGTTCTACCGCAAGCACATGCCAAGCTCCGAACATCACCAAGACGCGGTCGTGCTCGCGTATCGCCCGTTCGATGGAAGCGATCAGGCGACGATCCCTCACGGTATTGGTACTGCGCGCCAATTCGCTGAGCCGACCGTTGTCATGAACCGGGCTGGTCAGGTCCGGGTTCCAGCCCTTGCTCGTCAAAGACTGGCCGACCAGGCGTCGATATTCGCGCAGGAAGCCTGACCATCGATCCGAACCCTCGCGCTTCGGCAGACCGTTTGCGACGAGATAGTCGGTGTAGAAGGCCTCGTATTGGGCCGCAACCGCCTTGAGGTCCGGATTGCGGCGGTTTCCTATCAGGCGCTGTGCCACCATGAATACGAGAATTTCTTCGGCGCTGTGGCGAGCCAGCAACACCTCGATCTCCTCCCTTACCGAGGCATCGCCGCTGCGGATCGGGACACCGCGCCGGTGCGCCAGATGGGCGATGAAACCGAGATCGGCACCACGCGCTATCGCCGCCTCCTTCGACAGGGTCTTGAGGTCGTCGGGGATTTGGCTTTCGTGCAGTACCAGCTGCGGGCGGACACGCTCGAACACGGCTTCGATGTCGCCGTACATCGGCGAATGCGGATTGCTGAGGTGCCTGGTACCAAGCACCACGAGGTGTTTGGCGCCGATCTTGCGTTCCCAAACGTAGGGTCGCGCCGCTGACTTTCCGCTCTCCGGCAGTTTGAGGTAGCTACGCGCCGCGGCGCGCCTTCCGCTCTCGTCGGCGAGCGCCTGCGGCAAGCCCGCAATGAGGAGCAATAGAATTACCAAAGGTATGGAAGGAACGATCGCGAATCCTTTCATGCCGCCTCCTGCCGGAAAGAAATGCTCAGCTCAGAACCGCTTCCTACGAACGCGCGATCAGGCGCCGGCGCGCGCCGTCGAACTCACCGCCCGCCATGCACCGGCCGGTGCGCGCGCACCGCCATCACCACGCCGAGACCGGCCAGCAGGGACACCGCCGAGGTGCCGCCGTAGCTCAGCAGCGGCATCGGCACGCCGACCACCGGCAGCAGGCCGGAGATCATGCCGCCGTTGACGATGACGTAGACGAAGAAGGCCAGGCCCAGGGCGCCCGCGATCAATCGCGAATAGCCGTCGCGGGCGTCGGCGGCGATCCACAGGCAGCGGCCGACCACGAACAGGTACAGGGCCAGCACCACGATCACGCCGGTCCAGCCGAACTCTTCGCTGAGCACGGCGAAGATGAAGTCGGTGGTGTGTTCGGGCAGGTAATTGAGGTGCGACTGCGAGCCTTGCAGCCAGCCCTTGCCGGTCATGCCGCCGGCGCCGATCGCGATCTTCGACTGGATGATGTTCCAGCCGGTGCCGAGCGGATCGGTCTCGGGGTTGAGGAAGGTCAGGATTCGGTCTTTCTGGTACGGCCGCAGCAGCCAGAACCAGGCCACCGGCGCGGTCGCGGCGACCGCGCCGAATGCGGCGCCGAACCACCACCACGGCAGGCCGGCCAGGTACAGGGCGAAGGCGCCGCTGATGCCGACCAGCATCGCGGTGCCGAAGTCGGGCTGGAGCAGGATCAGGGCGGTCGGCGCGCCGATCAGCACCGCGGCAACCAGCACGGTCTTGAGCTTAGGCGGCAGCGCTTCGCGGTTGAGGTACCACGCGACCATCATCGGCAGGCTCAGCTTGAGCAGTTCGGCCGGCTGGAAATAAAACACCTTGAGGTCGATCCAGTGCCGGCCGTGCTTGCCGGTGCCGACCACCAGCACCAGCAGCAGCGGAATCATCGACAGCGCGTAGACCAGCGGCGTCCAGTTGCGCAGTTGCGACGGCGGCATGCGCGACAGGCCCCACATCGCCAGCAGGCCGACGCCGAAGCGCGAGCCCTGCGCGATCACCATGCGCATCGAATGCTCGCCGGCGCTGTACAGCACCGCCAGGCCGATCGCCATCAGCGCCAGCAAGGCGGCCAACATCATCAGGTCGAGGGTGCGGGTGAAGCGCTGCGCCAGATCCCATAGATAACGCAGGATCACTCTCATCGCCGCGGCTCCGCCGCCGGCGCGACCGTGGGCGCGGGCTCGGGCGCGACGGGTGCGTCCTCGCGCTCGCCGGAGGCGTC
>NZ_JBPKJP010000127.1:0-9191 GCF_051217035.1 Lysobacter sp. 1R34A | reverse complement strand
GGCGCCCTGCGCCTGCGCGGCGGGCTCCTGCGCCTGCGCGGCGGCGAGGGCCGACAGCGGCAGCAGCGCCGCGACGGAACGGACGATCCGGTGCTTCATCGACGGTGGCCCCCTAGTGACTGGCGCCGGCGCGGCGCGGACGATCAATGCATTCGCTGCAGTTCGAACAAAGGCGCCGACTGCATCGACGAGGGCAGCCAGTGGTCGATCAGCAGAAATGCGAACAACACCATCAGGTAGACGATCGAGTAGTTGAAAACCCGCATCGCGTACAGTTCGTCGGGCGGGTTCATCAGCTTCCAGGCGTGGTACAGGAACATCGCGTCCAGCACCAACACCCCGAACAGATAGAAGTAACCGCTCATGCCGAACACGCACGGCAGTACCGAGACCACCGTCAGCAGGATCGTGTAGAACAGGATCTGCCAGCGGGTGTACTCGACGCCGTGGGTGACCGGCAGCATCGGCACCATCGCCCGCGCGTAGTCGGCGCGGCGGAAGATCGCCAGCGCCCAGAAATGCGGCGGCGTCCACACGAAGATGATCAGTACCAGCAGCAGCGCATGGGCCCAGTCCCACTCGCCCTGCATGCCGGTGACCGCGGCCCAGCCGAGCAGCGGCGGCGCCGCGCCGGCGATGCCGCCGATGACGATGTTCTGCGGGGTGGCGCGCTTGAGGAACACCGTATAGACCACCGCGTAGCCGATCAGCGAGGCGAAGGTCAGCCACGCGGTCAGCGCGTTGACCCACACCACCAGGATGGTCATCGACAACGCCGCCAGGATCAGCGCGAACACCAGCGCCTGGGTCGGCGAGACCTGCCCGGCGACGATCGGCCGCCACGAGGTGCGCGCCATCTTGGCGTCGATGCGCGAGTCCAGCAGTTGGTTGATGGTCGCCGCCGACGCCGCGGCCAGCCAGATGCCGAAGAAGCCGAGCACCGATTCGCGCAGCGGCGGCCAGCCCGGCACGGCCAGGAACATGCCGACGAAGGCGGTGAAGACGATCAGCGCGACGACGCGCGGCTTGGTCAGGTCCCAGTACTGCTTGGCGGTCGGGCGCTTGGCGGCGTTCATCAGACCTCCGGCGTGCGCAGGCGGGCGAGCAGCGAGACCAGCGCGAACAGCAGCAGTGCGGCGCCGGCGTTGTGCGCGACCGCGACCGCGAGCGGCAGGCCGAGTTTGACGTTGGCGATGCCCAGGCCGACCTGGGCCATGGTCAGGACGCCGAGCAGGCTGGCCCAGCCGCGCATGCCGGGCGTGCGCAGCAGCTTCACCGTCAGGCCCAGCAGATAGACGAACACCACGCCGGCCATGATGCGGTGAGCCAGCTGGATCGCGATGCGCGCCTCGCCGTCGAGGATCCCGCCTTCGTAGTCCACGCCGATGCCGCGCCACAGCACGAAGGCCTCGCCGAAGTCGTGGCGCGGCCACCACTGGCCGACGCAGGTCGGAAAATCGTTGCCGCAGGCCAGCGCGGCGTAGTTGGCGCTGGTCCAGCCGCCGAGCGCGATCTGCACGCCGAGCACGGCGATGCCGAGCATCAGCAGCCGCCGCACGCTCGAAGCGTCGGCTAGGCGGATCGGCTGGCCGATCGCGCGCCATGCGGTCCACACCAACAGCGAGAAGGTCAGCAGGCCGCCGAGCAGATGGCCCATGACCACCACCGGCTTGAGCAGCCAGGTGACCGTCCACATGCCCAACAGGGCCTGGAAGATGATCACCGCCAGGGTCAGCGCCGACGCCCGCGACAGATCGGTATTGCTCCAGCGCAGCGCGGCGGCCAGCAGGATCGCTTCGCCGACGATCGCCAATGCCGAAGCGGCGACATGCTGGCCTTTCATGTACAGCGGTATCGCGACGGCCACGAGCGCGGCCGCGACGATCACCTGCGGCACGCCGTAGGCGCGCTTGCGCGCCGACACCAGCGCCAGGATCAGCACCAGCACGCCGAGCAGGCCGGCGATCATGCGGTGGAACTGCTCGCGCCAGGCCTTGTGCACCTCGACCGGACGGATCGCGGTGGCGACGTGGTCGGTGATTTCGTGGGCGCTGGTCGGCCAGGCCGCGCGGCCGTAGCAGGTCGGCCAGTCCGGGCAGCTCAGGCCGGCGTTGGACAGGCGCACGAAGGCGCCGAACACGATCACGCACAGCGCCAGCGCGACCGCCAGCCAGGCGATGCGATGGAAATTCTTCGACAGGCCGGTCTTGCTCAGGCCGTTGGTGAACGGATCGGAGGATCCGGGCTTGTGGGTTGCGCTCATTCGAAAACTCGTTCCTGCAAACTCTGGGTGCCGGATCGGCGCCTAACTACCGGCCGCTGCCGCGACCGGCTCGTGCCGCGCCGCTCACATCAGTTTCAGCAGCTTGGCCAGGTCGGCGCGCAGCCCGCCCGGATCGGTGCCGGGAGCGTAACGCAGAATCACGAAGCCGTTCGGGTCGATCACGTACAGCGGCAGGCCGGCCGGGTCGTTCAGTCGCGGCAGCTGCGCGCGCAGCTCCGGCGAAGGGCCGAGCACGCGCAGGCTGGGCGGGCGCTTGGCCCCGGCCGGCGGCTCGCCGAGCCAGAGCAGCTCGACCTGGTCGGCATCCTTGCCGAACAGCTGCCAGACCGTATCGAGCTGCTGCGACAACTCGACGCAGGCCGCGGCGCAATCCGGCGCCGGCGCGACCACGATGCGCCAGATCCGCGCCGGCGGGTTCCAGGCGTAGACGCGGCCGTCGGCCAGGCGCGGCCTCAGCGCGCGCAGGTCGGGCTTGGGCTCGAGCAGCTCGCCGTGCTGGCGGCTCGCCGCCGGATGGCGATCGGTGAAGCGCATGACCCCGGCGATCAACATCGGCACGAAGAAGAACGCCGCGATCAGCACCAGCACCAGGCGGTTGCGATTGCGCTGCGAGGAAGGGTCGGGGCTGGTCATGGTTGTCGACGCCGAGGGCGGAACGTGAGGATCAGGGCGGTGGCCAGCACCGCCAGGGCGAGCGCGAACCACTGCAGCGAATAACCGCGGTGCTTGTCCGGCGGCAAGGTGTTGGCGAGCAGTTCCAGGTCGCGCTCGTAGCCGAGCTCGAGCGCCGGATCGAGGCGCAACACGCGCGGCGCAAGCGGCACCGACAGGCCGGTGGCCTCGGCGATCGCCTTCGGCTCGACCCGGGTCAACAGCCAGGCCTCGCCTTGGCTGCCCAGGCCCGGGCCCAGCGCGAGGCCGGTCGACGGCGGCGGCGCGAGCAGTCCGCGCAAGCCGAGTTCGCCGTCCGGCCGGGCGATGGCCGGCAGCTTGCGATCGCCGCCGAGCGGCAACCAGCCCAGGTCGACCAGCAAGGGCCCGCCCTGTACGGGCATGAAGATGCGATAGACGCGCACGCCGGCACGGCCGTTGCGTTGCTGGTTGTCGAGCAACAGCGCGCCGCGCTCGTCGAACCGGCCTTGCCCCACCGCCCAGTCGTAGTCGCGCACCCGCGCCGGGTCGCCGGCCGCAGCCAGCGGCCGCGGCACGCGCTCGCCCAGGACCGAGGCGGCGGCATCGAGCATGGCCTGCTTCTCGACCGCGCGCCGGGCCTGCCACAGCCCCAGGTTGGCGAACAGCGCGATCGCGGCGAGCGCGAGCGTCCAGCCGAACAGCAAGGTGCCGCGGCGGCTCACCCCATCCTCCCGGCGGGCTGCGATAATCCACCCATCGCAGCCGCGCGCGTCCGGCGCGCACTTGAGGAGCCCGCGGTGAACGAGTCGCTGAAGATCCTGCTGGTGGTCGGCTTCCTGATCGTCATCCTCTGGAACCTGGGTGCAGGCCTGTATTACATGCTGGTGGACAAAGGCGGGAGCAAGCGCACGGTCAACGCGCTGACCCGCCGTATCGCGCTGTCCATCGCGCTGATCGCCATCATCCTGTTCGCGATGTGGATGGGCTGGATCGAACCGCACGGGGTCGGCTCCAACCCGAATTGATCCTGTCGGGTAAGAGCCCCTGAAGTCCCTGGATTCCCGCCCTCGCGGGAACCGCGTCATGGCAAGTTACAGGTAGGCCCGTCTTGCCGGCGTCGGTATCGGCATCCGGCCGCTCAGGGGGCGACGCCCACCTTCGGCTCAAAAACGAAAGGCCGGCAGCGCCGGCCTCTCGTCGTGCTTTGCCGATCCTGCGCTCGCGCTTACAGCACGTACACGAACAGGAACAGGCCGAGCCAGACCACGTCGACGAAGTGCCAGTACCAGGCCACCGCCTCGAAGGCGAAATGGTTGTCCTTGTCGAAATGGCCCTTGAGGCAACGGAACCAGATAATCGCCAGCATGATCGTGCCCAGGGTCACGTGCAGGCCGTGGAAACCGGTGAGCATGAAGAAGGTCGAGCCGTAGATGCCCGAACCCAGGGTCAGGTTGAGCTCGGTGTAGGCGTGGATGTATTCCTCGGCCTGGAAGAACAGGAACACGCAGCCCAGCAGCACGGTCAGGCCCAGCCAGAACAGCAGCGACTTGCGGTGGCCGCCCTTGAGCGCGTGGTGCGCGGCGGTGACCGTGGAGCCCGAGGTCAGCAGAATCAGGGTGTTGAGCAGCGGCAGGCCCCAGGCCGGGATGGTCTGGAACGCGCCGCCGACCTCGGCCGGGCCGGCGGTCGGCCAGGCGGCGCTGAACTGCGGCCACAGCAGGCTGTTGGTCATCACGCCGTCGCCTTCGCCGCCGAGCCACGGCAAGGCCAGGGTGCGGGCGTAGAACAGCGCGCCGAAGAACGCGGCGAAGAACATCACCTCGGAGAAGATGAACCAGATCATCCCCATCCGGAACGAGACGTCGACCTGCTTGTTGTAGTTGCCGCGTACCGATTCGCGGATGACGTCGCCGAACCAGCCGAACAGCACGCCGACCATCATCGCCAGGCCGACGAAGAACACCGGCTTGCCCCAGCTGACTTCGTTGAGCCAGCTGGCGACGCCGATCATGGTCGTGAACAGGCCGATCGAGCCGAGGAACGGCCAGCGGCTGCTGTGCGGCACGTAGTAGATGTTGGCGTCTGGCGTGTGAGCGTGGGCCATGGCGGCGTTCCAGTGATAAGTGGTGCTGGTTTGAATGGTGCTGAGCCGCTTACGGCGCCGACAGCGGCGAGGAGGCGGTCTTGGACACCGTTCCTTGCTGCAGGCGCGCCGTGAGCACGTCGTTCTTGGAGAAAGTGTAGGACAGCGTGATCGTCTTGATCTCGGGCGGCAGGTTCGGGTCGACGATGAAACGCACCGGCATGTCGCGCGACTCGCCCGCCTGCAGGGTCTGGGCGGTGAAGCAGAAGCATTCGGTCTTGTTGAAATAGCCCGAAGCCCGCGCCGGCGCGACCGACGGCGAGGCGCTGCCGACGATGGCGCGGTCGGTGGTGTTGCGGGCGTAATAAGTGGTCTCGTACTGCTCGCCCGGACGCACCTGCATGCTGAATTGCTGCGGCTTGAAGTCCCAGGGCAGCTTGGAATTGACGCTGCCGTCGAACTGCACCGTGACCAGTCGGTCGGCGACCGGCGCGGTGGCCGCCTGCGCCTCGACCACGCCGCGTTCCAGGCGGATGCCGAACACCTTCTCGCAGGCGATCCGGTACATCGGCACCAGGGCGAAGGTGAAACCGAACGCGCCCAGCGCGACCAGCACCATCAGCCGGATCATCTTCGGGCTCGCCTGGCGGCGGACCTCGGCGTTGGCCTTGGCGTCGTCGGCGCTCACTTGGACAGCACCCCACTGAGGATGAAGGCGACGTACACCGCCACCGCGGCCAGCCCGAACCACAACGCCGTACGGCGCGCGGCCGAACGGCGATGGGCGAGGTCGTGCTGGTCGTGAGGCTGGGTCATCTTGAGTCGCCTGGGCCGGGCAGCGCGCTATCGGATCGAAGCGGTCGCTGCCGGGGCCGGTCGCGGGGTCCTGTGTCCTGTCGGGTTCAGTGGGTGATGTCGCCGTGGGCCAGATCGCCGTCGCGGATCACCGGCGGCGTGCCGAAGGTGTGGTGCGGAGCCGGGCTCGGCACGGTCCATTCCAGACCGCGCGCGCCTTCCCAGGCCCGCGCCTCGGCCTTGGCGCCGACCTTCTGCGAACGCAGCAGGATGAAGGCCATCATGAACGGCGTGACGAACATGCCGAACGCGCCGATCGAGCTGATCAGGTTCCAGTCCGCGAACACCACGTTGTAGTCCGGGATGCGGCGCGGCATGCCGGCCAGGCCCAGGAAGTGCTGCGGGAAGAACAGCAGGTTGACGAAGATCATCGTCCACCAGAAATGGAACTTGGCCATCGGCTCGCTGTACATGCGGCCGGTCCACTTGGGCCACCAGAAGTACACCGCGGCGATGATCGAGAACAGCGCGCCGGTCACCAGCACGTAGTGGAAGTGCGCGACCACGAAATAAGTGTCGTGGTACTGGAAGTCGGCCGGCACGATCGCGAGCATCAGGCCGGAGAAACCGCCGATGGTGAACAGGATCACGAACGCGATCGCCCACAGCATCGGCGCCTCGAACGAGATCGAGCCGCGCCACATGGTGGTGACCCAGTTGAACACCTTCACGCCGGTCGGCACCGCGATCAGCATCGTCGCGAACATGAAGTAGATCTCGCCACCGAGCGGCATGCCGACGGTGAACATGTGGTGGGCCCACACGATGAACGAGAGGAAGGCGATCGAGGCGGTCGCGTACACCATGGCCTGGTAGCCGAACAGAGGCTTGCGGCTGAAGGTCGGGATGATCTCCGAGACCACGCCGAACGCCGGCAGGATCATGATGTAGACCTCGGGGTGACCGAAGAACCAGAAGATGTGCTGGAACATCACCGGGTCGCCGCCGCCGGCCGCGTTGAAGAACGAGGTGGCGAAGAACTTGTCGGTCAGCAGCATCGTCACCGCGCCGGCCAGGACCGGCATCACCGCGATCAGCAGGAAGGCGGTGATCAGCCAGGTCCAGCAGAAGATCGGCATCTTCAACAGGTCCACGCCCGGGGCGCGCATGTTGAGGATGGTGGCGATGACGTTGATCGCGCCCATGATCGAGCTGATGCCCATCATGTGGATGGCGAAGATCGCGAAGGCGACGTTGCTGCCGCCCTGCAGCGACAGCGGCGGGTACAGCGTCCAGCCGCCGGCCGGCGCGCCGCCCGGCAGGAACAGGGTCATCAGCAACAGGGTGAAGGCGAAGGGCAGGATCCAGAACGACCAGTTGTTCATGCGCGGCAGCGCCATGTCCGGCGCGCCGATCTGCAGCGGGATCATCCAGTTGGCCAGGCCGACGAAGGCCGGCATCACACCGCCGAAGATCATCACCAGCGCGTGCATGGTGGTCATCTGGTTGAAGAACATCGGCTCGACGAACTGCAAGCCCGGCTGTGACAGCTCGGCGCGGATCACCACCGACATGGCCGCGCCGATGATGAACATCACGAAGCTGAAGATCAGGTACAGCGTGCCGATGTCCTTGTGGTTGGTCGAGAAGAACCAACGCTCGATGAAGCCCTGCTTATGGGCGTGATCATCGTGGTGATCGTGATGATCGGCGACGGGGTGCGTGGCTGCCATGGCCTACCTCTGAAGAATGCTGACGATCAACCGGCGATCGCGGCGGGCGAAGCCGCGGCGGTCGTGGTGTCGGTGTTCGGGGCTGCGGCGGAAGCCGGAGCGGCATCGGCCGGAGCGGCCGCAGGTGCAGCAGCCGGAGCCGCCGGCGCGGCGGCGGGCGCCGGCGCGTTCTTGGCCTTCTGCCCGGCCAGCCACTGCTGGTACTCGGCCTTGGGCAGCGCGCGCACGACGATCGGCATGAAGCCGTGGTCCTTGCCGCACAGCTCGGCGCACTGGCCGCGGTAGACGCCCGGCTCCTTAATCTCGGTCCAGGCTTCGTTGACGATGCCCGGGATCGCGTCCTGCTTCCAGCCCAGCGCCGGGACCCACCAAGCGTGGATGACGTCGTTGGCGGTGATCACGAAGCGGATCTTGGTATCGGTCGGCAGCACCAGGACGTTGTCGACGTCGAGCAGGTAATGCTCGTGCTCGGCCTTGGTGACGAGCTTGCCGGCCTGGCGCAGCTGGTCGCTCTTGCGGTCCAGGCGGCTGGTGAAGGAGACGTCCTCGCCGAGGTAGTCGTACTTCCACATCCACTGGAAGCCGGTGACCTTGACCGTCATCGCCGCGTTGCGGGTGTCGTACATCGCGATCAGCTTGCTGGTGGCCGGGAAGGCCATCAGCACCAGCAGCGCCACCGGCACCACGGTCCAGATGATCTCGAGCTTGGTGCTGTGGGTGAAGTCCTTGTCGGGCACGGCGCCCTTGGACTTGCGGAATTTGAACATGGCCACGGCCATGGCGCCGAAGACCAGGATGCCGATCACCACGCAGACCCACAGCGCGAACATGTGCGCCGAGTAGGCGTTCATCGACTGGGCGGTCACGCCCTTGCCCATATTCAGCTGCCACGGCTTGGGATCGGCCGCCTGAGCAAACGCAAGGACAGGCAACGCCGATGCGGCGACGCCCGCTGCCCACTGCTTGAAACGACCGGCTTTCATCAGTTCGAGCCCCGAAAAATCAGTGTGGTTTTCGTTTTCGTGCTCCGCGGGCTGCCCCTCCCGCCCCGTCCGCGCCGGTGTCCTGGGCGAGGGGCTATGCGGAAGGTGGTGGCTGGCGAGCCCTGTCGAGGGCCCATCACGCCGGGATCGGCGCTACGGATAACCGAGAAATGGTAGCGGCCGACCCGTCCTGCGGCAACCCGGAGGCGCTTGCCCCAACCGGTCCCGAAACCGCCCGCGCCCCGCAGCGACAGGCTTTGCGCGCCAGTTCGGCGCCTGTCGACGGCGTCGGCGACGGCCGATCGCAAGCGTGACGGATGCAAGTTACGGTGGTCCGGCGCGCGCAACGCGCGGATCGGGGGCGCCGGGAGCGCCGCGACCGCAGCTCCGCGCCGCCTCCGGGCCGATCGCGGCCATTGCTTGGCCGCGGTTGCGACGGGGCGCTCGCGCCGGAGCCCCCGCGAACCGATCCGGTACAGGCCGCGACCGATAGAAAGCTCTAAAATGCCGGACTTCCCACCCCAGTGCCGGGTCCGATGTCCATCAACGTCTCTTCCACCGTCGCCCACGACGGTCCGCCGGCGCGCTCGAGCGCCGCGCTTTCCGACGCGCCGCCTTCGGGCGCCATGATCAGCCCCGAGCTGCCCGCGCCGCCGACGGGGCCGCGCGCGGCCCTGACC
>NZ_JBPKJP010000126.1:0-9375 GCF_051217035.1 Lysobacter sp. 1R34A | reverse complement strand
GCGCCGTTCGCGCGGCCAAAGCCAGCGCGCCGCGCTGCGCGCTTCCGAACGTTCGGCCGAGGCGCCGGTGCAGGTCGCCGCGGTCGCCAACGCCTCCCCGCTGCCGGAGGCCGTCCACGCCAATCCGTTCCGGCCGCAGGCGAGCGAAGCGTCCGCGGCGCGTCCGTGGCCGCGCGCGGTGCTGCCGAATTACTCGGGCGGCAGCAGCTATACCGCCGGCTACGGCGGCAGCGGCGACTCGCAGTCGTTCTATCCCTTCGAGCCGGCGACCCAGGCTGAAGAGGCCAGGGCGCGCTCGCAGGCCACGCAACGACCGCAGCCCCAGCCCTGATTCTTCAGTCCCTGGTTCGCCGGCACTGATTTGTCTTGCCTGCCGCGGTCGTTGCGGCCCGGCAGCCCCCTTTCGTCGAATGCGCGGCCCCGCCGCGCAAGGCGACCTGTCGTCTTTTTCCCGGAAAATCCACGTCGTTTCGAGGCCGCTCCCATGACCCGTCCCCTGATGAACAGCCTTCCGAAGAGCACCGCAGCCGGCAGCCGTCCGCTGCATTCCCTGGCCCTGGTCGGCGCGATCATCGCCGCGCTGCCGGTGGCCTGTACGGCGCAGGCGCCGACCACCCCGATCGCGCCGCCGCCGTCGGCGACGCCGGCCGCGCCTCTGGTCGCCGGCCTGCCCGATTTCACCAACCTCGTGCAGCGGGTCGGCCCGGCGGTGGTCAACATCAGCGCCGAGGTCACCCCCAAGCGGGTGGCGCGCGGCGGCATGCCGGACGAAGACCAGATTCCCGAGTTCTTCCGCCGCTTCTTCGGCCCGGAGGGCATGCCGGGCATGCCCGGGCCGGGCCCGCGCCAGCCGCGCGGCGGGCGTTCGATGGGCAGCGGTTTCCTGATCTCGCAGGACGGTTACGTGCTGACCAACCATCACGTCGTCGACGGCGCCGACACGGTCACGGTCAAGCTGGCCGACCGCCGCGAGCTCAAGGCCAAGGTGATCGGTAGCGACGAGCAGTCGGACGTGGCCCTGCTCAAGATCGACGCCAAGGGCCTGCCGTTCCTGCGCGCCGCCGGTGCCGGCCAGACCAAGGCCGGGCAGTGGGTGGTCGCGATCGGTTCGCCGTTCGGGCTCGACCATTCGGTCACCGCCGGCATCGTCAGCGCGGTCGGACGCGCCAACCCCTATGCCGATCAGCGCTACGTGCCCTTCATCCAGACCGACGTCGCCATCAACCAGGGCAACTCGGGCGGTCCGCTGCTCAATACCAGCGGCGAGGTGGTCGGGATCAATTCGCAGATCTTCTCGAACTCCGGCGGCTACATGGGCGTGAGCTTCGCGATCCCGATCGACGTGGCGATGAATTCGGCCGAGCAACTGCGTGCGACCGGCAAGGTCAGCCGCGGCCAGCTGGGCGTGGTGGTCGAACCGCTCACCAGCGAAAAGGTCGCCGGCTTCGGCCTGCCCGACAGCAGCGGCGCGCTCGTCAACCAGGTGCTCGAAGGCGGCCCCGCGGCCAAGGCCGGCGTGGTGCCGGGCGACGTCATCCGCTCGGTCAACGGCACGCCGGTGCACGAGTCCAGCGACCTGCCGCCGCTGATCGGCAATCTGCCTCCGGGTTCCAAGGCGAAGCTGGGCGTGTTCCGCGACGGCAAGAATGTCGAGCTCACGGTCGCGGTCAGCGAACTGGACAGCGGTGCCGCCGCAGGCCTGACCGGCGGCGACCGGCCGGCGCGTCCGGGCGAATCGACCGCGCCGCGCGCCAACGGCAATCCGCTCGGCCTGGTGACCCAGGACGTCGACGCGGCGACGCGCCAGCGCCTCGGCATCAAGGCCGGCGAGGGCGTGGTGGTACGCGATCCGGGCGACGCCGCCGAGGCCGGGGTGCGTCCGGGCGACGTCATCCTCTCGGTCGGCCGGACCCAGGTCGGCAGCGCCGCGGCCCTGGATCGCGCCCTGGCCGGCACCAAGCCGGGCCAGACCGTGATGCTGCTGGTCCGCCGCGGCAACGCGACCCAGTTCATCGCGGTCCAGGTCGGCGAGGAGAAGTAAGCTCGGGCCGCTTAGCCCGAGCCCGGTCCCGGCCCGTAGCGCCCTCGGGCGGCCTCGGGCCGGGCTCTCCGGTCGTCGGGTCCGTCTTGGGGGCGCGCCGGCCGCTCAGGGCGTCCGGCACGCTTTGTCTGCTCTCGGCGGCCGTGGCCTGCGGGGCTTTCTGGGCTGCGCGGGCCGGCGCGGCGCGGGCCTGCCGTCAATGCCGGGGGCTATGCGATAATCTCCCGTTAATTTTCCTGGAACCGGCGAGCTCCGCGTCGCCCCGCATGCAACACATCAGAAACTTCTCGATCATCGCCCACGTCGACCATGGCAAGTCGACGCTCGCCGACCGCATCATCCAGCTGTGCGGAGGTCTCGAAGCGCGCGAGATGGAAGCGCAGGTGCTCGACTCGAATCCGATCGAGCGCGAACGCGGCATCACCATCAAGGCCCAGTCCGTGTCCTTGCCCTACAAGGCCAAGGACGGACAGGTCTACCAGCTCAACTTCATCGATACCCCGGGCCACGTGGACTTCAGCTACGAAGTCAGCCGCTCGCTGGCCGCCTGCGAAGGCGCCCTGCTGGTCGTCGACGCCGCCCAGGGCGTGGAAGCGCAGTCGGTGGCCAACTGCTACACCGCGGTGGAGCAGGGCCTGGAAGTGGTGCCGGTGCTCAACAAGATCGACCTGCCGACCGCCGACGTCGACCGCGCCAAGGCCGAGATCGAAGCGGTGATCGGCATCGATGCCGAGGACGCGGTGGCCATCAGCGCCAAGACCGGCCTCAACGTCGACCTGGTGCTGGAGGCGATCGTCAAGCGCATTCCGCCGCCGAAACCGCGCGACACCGACAAGCTGCAGGCGCTGATCATCGATTCCTGGTTCGACAACTACCTCGGCGTGGTCTCGCTGGTGCGGGTCATGCAGGGCGAGATCGTCCCGGGCAGCAAGATCCTGGTCATGTCGACCGGCCGCACCCACCTGGTCGACAAGGTCGGCGTGTTCACCCCCAAGCGCAAGGACCTGAGCAAGCTCGGGGCCGGCGAAGTGGGCTGGATCAACGCCAGCATCAAGGACGTCCACGGCGCGCCGGTCGGCGACACCCTGACCCTGGCCAGCGACCCCGCGCCCAAGCCGCTGCCGGGCTTCCAGGAAATGCAGCCGCGCGTGTTCGCCGGCCTGTTCCCGGTCGACGCCGAGGACTACCCGGCGTTGCGCGAAGCCCTGGAAAAGCTGCGCCTGAACGACGCCGCGCTGCGTTTCGAGCCGGAGAGCTCCGAGGCCATGGGCTTCGGTTTCCGCTGCGGCTTCCTCGGCATGCTGCACATGGAGATCGTGCAGGAGCGCCTGGAGCGCGAATACGATCTCAACCTGATCAGCACCGCGCCGACGGTGATCTACGAAGTGCTCAAGACCGACGGCACCGTGATCCCGATGGACAACCCGGCCAAGCTGCCGCAGTTGAACCTGGTCCAGGAGATCCGCGAGCCGGTGATCCGCGCCAACATCCTCACCCCGCCGGACTACATCGGCAACGTGATCAAGTTGTGCGAGGAAAAGCGCGGCGTGCAGATCGGCATCACCTACATGGCCAGCCAGGTGCAGATCAGCTACGAGCTGCCGATGGCCGAGGTGGTGCTGGACTTCTTCGACAAGCTCAAGTCGGTCTCGCGCGGCTACGCCTCGCTGGATTACCACTTCCTGCGTTTCCAGGAAGGCCCGTTCGTGCGCGTGGACACGCTGATCAACGGCGACAAGGTCGATGCGCTGTCGATCATCGTCCACCGCAGCCATGCCGACCGGCGCGGCCGCGAGTTGTGCGAGAAGATGAAGGACTTGATTCCGCGGCAGATGTTCGACGTCGCCATCCAGGCCGCTATCGGCTCGCAGATCATCGCCCGCAGCACGGTCAAGGCGATGCGCAAGAACGTTTTGGCCAAATGTTATGGTGGCGACATCAGCCGCAAGAAGAAGCTCCTCGAGAAGCAGAAAGAGGGCAAGAAGCGGATGAAGCAGGTCGGTCGGGTGGAGATTCCGCAGGAAGCCTTCCTCGCGGTGCTGTCGACCGGCGACAAGTAGGCGAACGGCGGGAAAGGGATGGGGGGCGAGCGACGGCGGCCGTGCCCGATACGGGCCGGGCGGTCGCGAAGGTCGCCAGGGAGTTTCCGCAATATCATCGGACGGCGAGGGCAGGCAGCGGTAGGCACAGGCGCAACGCGATCGAGCCGCAACGGTCCGGTCGCGCACCACCTTCGGCCCGCTCGCTGCGGCTCTCGGCTCCGGCTCACAACACCGCAAGGAAACGGCAATGCGTTGGTTCGAAATCGCACTGGTGTCGCTGACGATATTCACCGGCGTCGTCTGGCTGCTCGACAAGCTGGTCCTGGCCAAGCGTCGCGCCGCGCGCGAGGGCCTGCTCGACGACGGCAAGGAGCCGATCGTCATCGATTATTCGAAGGCGTTCTTCCCGGTGCTGTTCGTGGTGCTGATCCTGCGCAGCTTCATCGCCGAGCCGTTCCGGATTCCCTCGAACTCGATGATGCCGACCCTGCTGACCGGCGACTTCATCCTGGTCAACAAGTTCACCTACGGTCTGCGCCTGCCGATCACCAACCGCAAGGTCCTGGCGATGGGCGAGCCCGAACGCGGCGACGTGGTCGTGTTCCGCCCGCCGCACCACCCCGAGCAGGACTGGATCAAGCGCATCATCGGCCTGCCGGGCGACAAGGTCAGCTACCGCGACGGCCGCCTGACCGTGAACGGCGAGCCGATCCTGTACGCCCCGATCGGCACCTACCAGGGCCGCGGCAACGGCACCGAGATGACCGGCGCCCAGGAGCTGCGCGAGCAGGTCGGCAAGCACGTCCACCGCATCCTGCTGCGCGCCGAATCGCCGTTGCTGGACCAGGGCGAGGGCGAGTGGGTGGTGCCGCAGGGCGAGTATTTTGTGATGGGCGACAATCGCGACAACAGCGAGGACAGCCGATACTGGGGCTTCCTGCCGGAGCGCAACCTGCGCGGCAAGGCGTTCCTGATCTGGATGAACTTCGATGGGGGCGTGGATTTCTCGCGCATCGGCAGCAGCATTCCGTAACGGCGCCACGCCGCTGCGGATGGGGACGGGGTTCGCGGGTGCATCGAGCGCGCCCGGACCCGGCATATTGATCAATTGGGGATCGAAGGCATGAAGCGTAACCAGAGCGGCATCACCCTGATCGGGTTCATCATCCTGCTGGCCGTGGTCGGCGTATTCGCCTACATGGGCATGAAGCTGGTGCCGATGTATACCGAGTTCTATTCGGTCAAGCGTTCGCTGGCGGACCTCGCCAAGGAGCCGGGTGCGGGACGCATGGAGAGCGCCAAAGCCCGTGATCTGTTCTTCCGCCGCATGGACATGAGCTATGTCGAGAGCGTCAAGCCGGCGAACTTCAAGATCGTGCGTAACGACGAGGGCATGGAAATCACCGTGGACTACGAAGTGCGCCGTCCCTTGATCGCCAACCTCGACGTGGTCGGGCACTTCAACGCGGTCCAGCAGTTGCGCACGAAAGACGGTGACTGATCCATTCACGCACCGCTTCGCGAACCCGGGATTGCTCGATCAGGCCCTGACCCATCGAAGCGCCGGGGCGCCGCATAACGAGCGCCTCGAGTTCCTGGGCGATGCGCTGGTGAATCTGATGGTGGCCGAGGCGCTGTACCAGCGCTGGCCGCAGGCCGACGAGGGCGCGCTGACCCGCGCCCGTGCCGAGCTGGTGCGCGAATCGGCCTTGGCGCCGATCGCGCGCACGCTCGAACTCGGCGCGAAACTGACCCTGGGCCCCGGCGAAATGAAGTCCGGCGGCCACCGCCGCGATTCGATCCTTGCCGATGCCCTGGAAGCGGTGGTCGCGGCGATCTACCTCGACGCCGGTTTCGAGGCCTGCCGCGCCCATGTCCTGCCCTGGTTCGCCGCGGCGATGGACGCGCTGCCGCCGCCCCACAAGGTCGGCAAGGACGCCAAGACCCGATTGCAGGAATGGCTGCAGGGCCGGCAGAAGCCGTTGCCGCTGTACACCCTGATCGCCGAAAGCGGCGAAGACCACGCCAAGACCTTCCAGGTCAGCTGCGTATTGACCCAGCCGCCGCTCAGCGCGGTGGGCGAGGCCGGCTCGCGCCGCGCCGCCGAGCAGATCGCCGCCGAGGACGTGCTGCGGCAGCTCAAGGCGGATTGAGGTTCGGACGGAGCGGAGTCGGAACTCGGACTTGAGCAGCGTAGAGGCCGGGGTTGGGCTCCGTCCTAACCGGGCAAGCGAGCTTGGGTCGCGGCTGACGCTTCCCGTCCCCGCGCCCGATTTGCTGTTCCCGCCGCCCAGGCGGACAATTCGCCCATGACTTCCTCTTCGCATCGCGCCGGCCACGTCGCCGTCATCGGCCGTCCCAACGTCGGCAAATCCACCCTCGTCAACGCCCTGGTCGGGGCCAAGGTCAGCATCGTCTCGCCGCGCCCGCAGACCACGCGCCATCGCCTGCTCGGCATCGCCACGTTTCCCGAAGGCCAACTGCTGTTGGTCGATACCCCCGGCATCCACCGCGAACAGAAGCGGGCGATGAACCGGATGATGAACCGCGCCGCGCGCGGCGCCCTCGAAGGCGTCGATGCGGCCTTGCTGGTGGTGCGCGCCGGTCAATGGGACGACGAGGACACCCTCGCTTTCGACGCCCTGCGCGGCGCCGGCCTGCCGGTGGTGCTGGTGGTCAACCAGGTCGACCGCATCACCGACAAGACCGTGCTGCTGCCGTATCTGGCGAAAGTCAGCGAAGGCCGCGACTTCGCCAGCGTGCATCCGATCTCGGCGCTCAAGGGCAAGGGATTGGACGCTCTGGTCAAGACCGTGTTGTCGTTGTTGCCCGAACAGGAAGCGCTGTACGGCGAAGACGAAATCACCGACAAGAGCCAGCGTTTTCTCGCCGGCGAGATGGTCCGCGAACAACTCATGCGCCAGCTCGGCGAAGAGCTGCCGTACGCGACCACGGTCGAGATCGAACGCTTCGTCGTCGACGGCGAGCTGCTGCGCATCGGCGCGGTGATCTGGGTCGAGCGCGACGGCCAGAAGGCGATCGTGATCGGCAAGGCCGGTGCGCGCCTGCGCGAGATCGGCGCGAAATCGCGCGTACAGATGGAGCGGCTGTTCGGTTCCAAGGTCTTCCTGGAAACCTGGGTGCGCGTGCGCGAAGGCTGGTCCGACAACGAAGCGGCCCTGCGGCAGTTGGGGTACGAATAAGGGACGGGAAAGATTCGGGATTCGCAGGCGCGTGATTTCGGTCGCTCGATTTACGCTGCTTGATCAGTCCGACGTTTGCGGGCGTCCGCTTTTGCTTTCTGCTCCAATCCCGACTCCCGACTTCCCGTTCTCGATTCCCGAATCGCATGCACCTCACCGCTGAATCCGCCTACGTGCTGCACACGCGCCCTTGGCGCGAGACCAGCCTGTTGGTCGAGGTGCTGAGCGAGCACCACGGTCGTATCGGGCTGATCGCGCGCGGGGTGCAGGGACCGAAGCGCCAGGTGTTGCGCGCCGCCTTGCAACCGTTCCAGCACATCCGCCTGGATGCGCTGGTGCGCGGCGAACTGGCTCGGCTGATCTCGGCCGAAGCCCTGGACGCGGCGCCGCGCTTCGACGGCGAGGTCGCGCTGGCCGGTTTCTACGTCAACGAACTGTTGCTGCGCCTGTTGCAGCGCAACGACCCGTTCCCGGAACTGTACGAGCTTTACGGGCGCACTCGTGCGCGCTTGCAGGACGAGGGACTGGCCTGGACCTTGCGCTGTTTCGAGCGCGATCTGCTCGAAGCGCTCGGCTCGGGCTTCGACTGGAGCGTCGATGCCGAGGGCGCGGCGATCGATCCGGCCGCGCGTTACCGGCTCGATCCCGAGCAGGGGCCGCGCCGCATGCTCAGCGATCGCGGCCACGGCGAGCGCAGCGCCGCCGCCACCGGCAGGGCCTTGCTCGCGCTCGCCGACGACCGCGCGCCGGACGCGGCGGATCTGCCGGGCCTGCGCCAGGCCATGCGTTCGGTGCTCGTGCACCACCTGGGGCCGCGCGGCTTGAAGTCCTGGGAGTTGTTGGCCGACCTGGCGCGGGTGGCGCCGAAGCGCGAGCCCCGGCGAGACGACGACGGCGCCTGAGCGTTGGGCGGACTGAAGCGGCATCAGGCCGGTGCCGGGACCGGGACGCCCCGTGAACCGACCGACTCAGCCGAGCGCGGGCTGGGCGATGGTGTCCTGCGCGGCCTGGTCGAATCGCGCCAGCAGCGAGGACGAATCCGGTCGCGTCTGCAGTTCCTGCACCGCCTGCGCCAGGCGCGCCGCGCCGACGAAGCCGCAGCTCGCCCGCAGTTTATGCAGTTCGCCGCGCAAGGCCTCGAGGTTGCCGAGTTCGGCCGCGCTGGAAATCGAACGCCGCGCGTTCGGCAGCTCCTGGGCGAACAGCTCGCGCAGGGTGGCGATATGGGCGCGGTTGCCGTTGAGTGCGCGCGCGGCGACTTCGTCGTCCCAGACCGGCGCATCGGCTTCGTCGGTCGACGGCAGCGCCGCCGCGACATCGTGCTCGGGCAGGCCGAGCAGGCGACGGACCGCGGCGCGTACCGCGGCGGCGGGCAAGGGTTTCACCAGGACTTCGGCGAAGCCCGAGGCGAGCAGCCGGTCGCGGACTTCGGTTTCGCCGGTGGCGGTGTGGGCGACCGCGAGCGTGCCGGGATGGCGCTCGCGCAGGCGCTTGAGCAGGTCGATGCCGCTGCCGTCGGGCAGGTGGGCATCGAACAGCCACAATTGGTAGTCCTCGGCGTTGCCGAGCGCCATCGCCGCGGCGAGGCTGTCGACGCCGTCGACTTCGGCCGGCACGGCCTCGACCGCGGCGGTCAGAAAAGCGCGGCTGGTCGGGTCGTCCTCGACCAGCAAGATGCGTGGGACTGGGGATGTCTTCATTGCCGGTTCGCTTCCGCCCGCTATCCTGCTTCCATGCTGCGGTCCATGTTACGCCTCCTGATCGGTTTGTCGCTGCCCGCTTGCTGGGTGGTATCGGCCGAGGTTGGGGCGACGACACTGAACGCCAGGATCGCGCGGGTGAGCACCGCGGTGGCCACGCTCGAAGACGTGCGGGTGCGGCTGTCCTGGCCGGCCCGGGCCGCGCAGGGCGAGTTGCAGTTGCAGGCCGGCCGGGTGGTCGCCCCGGACCTGGGTTATCGCTACCGCGATGTGCTCTGGCGGTGCCCGCTGCAGCGCGACGGCCGTGGCGGTTGGCGGTGCGACGGCGAGTTGCGCAGCGGCGGGGGCCGGCCCCTGCGGCTGGCGCTGGACCTGGGCGTCGCCACCAC
>NZ_JBPKJP010000125.1:0-9690 GCF_051217035.1 Lysobacter sp. 1R34A | reverse complement strand
GCGCCAAGGCCGAGCAGGCCGAGGAAGAGCAGAAGACCAAGCTCGCCGACGCCAGCGTCGTCGTCGCAGCCGCCGAAGCGGCCGCCGACACGGCCACGGCCGTGCGCAAGCCGCCGACGGCCCACGGCCACGGCCATCCGAAGCCGGCCGCGCCGGCTCCGGCCCGGGTCGATCACAACGCGCCGCGCCACAAGACCCGCGGCTCGCACGCGATGGTCGCCGGCGTCGAGGACGACGATGCGGCCAACCGCTTCGCCGGCCAGCTGCACCTGAGCGCTTCCGACCGCGCCCGCCGCACCAGCAGCTCGCGCGGCAAGTCGCGGCCGCAGCCGCGCCGCCAGTCCGAGCAGGCGCGCTCCGGCGGCGGCCAGCACGGCTTCTCGCGTCCGACCGCGCCGATCGTGCGCGAAGTCGCGATCGGCGAGACCATCACGGTCGCCGACCTGGCCCAGAAGCTCGCCCTCAAGGGCGGCGACGTGGTCAAGGCGCTGTTCAAGATGGGCGTCATGGCGACCATCAACCAGAGCATCGACCACGACACCGCCGCGCTGGTGACCGAGGAGCTCGGCCACACCGTGGTGCGCACCAACGCCAATGCCGCCGAGGACGCGCTGATCGCGCATGCCGAGGAAGTGCAGGGCGACAAGGTCGCGCGTCCGCCGGTGGTGACCATCATGGGTCACGTCGACCACGGCAAGACCTCGCTGCTCGATTACATCCGCCGTACCAAGGTCGCCTCGGGCGAAGCCGGCGGCATCACCCAGCACATCGGCGCGTACCACGTCGAAACCGCGCGCGGCGTGATCAGCTTCCTGGACACCCCGGGCCATTCCGCCTTCACCTCGATGCGCGCGCGCGGCGCCAAGCTGACCGACATCGTGGTGCTGGTCGTGGCCGCCGACGACGGCGTCATGCCGCAGACCAAGGAAGCCGTGCAGCACGCCAAGGCGGCCGGCGTGCCGCTGATCGTGGCGATCAACAAGATCGACAAGTCCGGCGCCGACCCGCTGCGGGTCAAGAACGAACTGCTCGCAGAGGGCATCGTGGCCGAAGATTTCGGCGGCGACACCCAGATGGTCGAGCTGTCGGCCAAGACCGGCGACGGCGTCGACGATCTGCTCGATGCGATCTCGCTGCAGGCCGAAGTGCTGGAACTGCGTGCGGTGCCGATCGGCCGCGCCACCGGCACGGTGATCGAATCCGCCCTCGACAAGGGCCGCGGCCCGGTCGCGACGGTGCTGGTCCAGCAGGGCCAGCTCAAGAAGGGCGACTACCTCGTCTGCGGCGTGCAGTACGGCCGCGTGCGTGCGCTGTTCGACGAGACCGGCAGCCAGGTCCAGGAAGCGGGTCCGTCGATCCCGGTGCAGGTGCTCGGCCTGTCCGGCGTGCCGGATGCCGGCGACGACTTCGTGGTCGTCGAGGACGAGCGTCTGGCCAAGGACGTCGCCCAGCAGCGCGACGCCAAGCGCCGCGAGTCGCGCCTGGTCGCCGCCGCGGGCAACCGCATGGAAGACATCATGGCCCAGATGGGCAAGGGCGAGGGCCAGCTGAGCCTCAACCTGGTCATCAAGGCCGACGTGCAGGGCTCGGTCGAGGCGTTGCGCCAGTCGTTGATGGCGCTGTCCAACGACCAGATCCGCATCAACGTGATCAGCTCCGGCGTCGGCGGCATCACCGAGTCCGACGCGAACGCGGCGGCTACGGCCAAGGCCACGGTGATCGGCTTCAATGTCCGCGCCGACGCGTCCGCGCGCCGCATCATCGAAGGCAACGGCGTCGACCTGCGCTACTTCTCGATCATCTATGACGTGATCGACCAGGTGAAGCAGGTGGCTTCGGGCATCCTCGGCGTGGAAATCCGCGAAGAGATCATCGGCATCGCCGAAGTGCGCGACGTGTTCCGCAGCTCCAAGTTCGGCGCGGTCGCCGGCTGCATGGTGGTCGAAGGCGTGGTCAAGCGCAGCAAGCCGATCCGCGTGTTGCGCGACAACGCCGTGGTGTTCGAGGGCGAGCTGGAATCGCTGCGCCGCTTCAAGGAGAACGTCGACGAAGTCCGCAACGGCACCGAATGCGGTATCGGCGTGAAGGCTTACAACGACGTCAAGCCGGGCGACCAGATCGAATGCTTCGAGCGCATCGAAGTGCAGCGCACGCTGTAAGCCGGGAATGGGGAATCGGGATTCGGCAATCGCGAAAGCGGGCGCCGGCGAACGATTCCCCATCGCTTCAACCGATTCACCATTCCCGATTCTCGTTTCCCGGATTCCAATGCCCAGCAGCAAATCGTTCCATCGCACCGACCGCGTTTCCGCCCAGCTCCGCCGCGAGCTGGGCACGCTGGTGCACGAGGCCGTGCGCGAGCACAACCTGCCGTCGGTCAGCGTGTCCGACGTCGAGGTCTCGCGCGACCTGGCCCACGCTAAGGTGTTCGTGACCGCGCTGCAGGCCGAGCGTTCCAAGGAGGCGGTCAAGGCGCTCAAGGAACTCTCGCGCGAGCTGCGCTACCAACTGGGCCGGGCGATGAAGCTGCGCCACGTGCCCGAACTGCATTTCCATTACGACGATTCGGTCGATCGCGGCGAGCGCATCGGCATCCTGCTGCGCGATCTGCCGCCGCTGGAAGCCGGGCAGGCCGACGGCGAAGCCAGCGACGCCGACGGCGACGCCAAGCCCGAGTAACAAACCCAAGGAACAAGCCCGAATAAGCGCCGGCGAGGGCACATGGTTGCGGCCTGCCTCGCGGCGGCGCTCCGGTCGCCACCCGCAGGGCCCGTTCCTGGCGGCGCTGGCGACGAGCACTGCCGGCGCCTCGCGCCGGCATGCGGCCGCAGTCCGCGCGGCGATTTGCTTCTATCTTTCCTTCCCATCTTTCTTGCCCGAGCAGGAGCCCCTGCATGTCGCAGCCACCGCCGCGTTACGGCGCGCCGAGCCCGCTGGCGAACGCCGCGCGGGTCATGCGCGCGGCCGAGGCCGAACGCCTGCAATGGCCGCTGGTCACCGCCATCGTCGACGGCGGCGGCCATCCGGTGATGTTGCACAAGCTCGATCAGGCGCAATATGGCAGCATTCCCGTGGCCCAGGCCAAGGCCGAAACGGCGCTCAGGTTCCGCCGTCCGACCAAGGCGTTCGAAGACGCGGTCGCCGCCGGCGGGTTGGGCTTGCGGCTGCTCGGCATCGATGGTCTGTCGCCGTTGGAAGGCGGGCTGCCGCCGATCGTGGGCGGCGAGGTGATCGGTGCGATCGGCGTATCCGGTACGCATTCGGTTCAGGACGCGCAGATCGCGCAGGCAGGGGCGGACGGTTTGCTTGAACACCACGCGTAAACGCAATTGGCGCAACGTCGACGGCCTGCTGCTGCTCGACAAGCCTCCCGGCATCAGCTCCAACCAGGCGCTGCAGCAGGCACGGCATCTGTTCCGCGCGGAAAAAGGCGGCCACACCGGCAGCCTCGACCCGCTCGCGACCGGCCTGTTGCCGCTGTGCTTCGGCGAAGCGACCAAGATCGCCGGGCTGCTGCTCGGCGCGCGCAAGGCCTACAGCGCCACCGCGGTGCTCGGCCTGACCACCGACAGCGACGACGCCGATGGCGCGCCGTTGCTCGAACGTGCCGTGCCCGAATTCGACGACGCGGCGATCGAAACGGCCCTGATGCCGTTGCGCGGCCCGATCCGCCAGCGCGCGCCGATCTACTCGGCGCTCAAGCAAGGCGGCGAGCCGCTGTACGCCAAGGCGCGCCGCGGCGAAGTCATCGAGGCGCCCGAGCGCGACGTCGTCGTTCATTCCCTGAGCGTGACCGGCCGTGACGGCCCGCGCCTGGAACTGCATATTGAATGCGGTTCCGGCACCTACGTGCGCAGCCTGGTCCGCGACCTCGGCGAAGCGCTCGGCTGCGGCGCCCACGTCGCGACGCTGCGCCGGCTCTGGGTCGAACCGTTCATGCAGCCGCGCATGATCACCCTAGACGCGTTGCGCGAACTGGCCGAGCAGGGCAGCGACCCCGCCCTCGACGCCTGCCTGCTGCCGATCGAGGCCGGCCTGACCGGTTTCGGCCGGGTCAGCCTGGACGCGAGCGCGGCCGAGCGCCTCGGGCACGGCCAGGCGGTCGGCTGCGAGCCCGGCGAGCCGGGCCTGGTCGCGGTGTTCGGCGAGGCCGGGCGCTGCCTGGGCCTGGGTTTGCGCCAGGCCGAGGGCCGGCTGCAGCCGCAGCGCCTGTTCCGTTGGGCGGCGCAAGGCGGCTGAGCGATGCTACGAACGCGATTCGTGCCAGGAGGCGATGCGGTGAACAGACCCAAGACGCTGCATATGCTCGGCGCGGCCATCTCGATGGCCTGGGCGGCGAGCCCTGCCATGGCGGCGAGCGCCCAGGTGGATCATGCCCGGCCCGAGGCCGTGGTCGAAGCCGCGCTCGCCTGCGCCAAACAACAGGATTTCACCTGTACGGCCCGGCTCATGGACCCGGCGGCACTGGCCGACTTTCGTCGTACGCTCGGCCCGGCCTTCGCGGAGAGCGCCGCCGATCCCGGCCTGGACAGCCTGTTCGGCGCAGACAGCGCCAAGCGCGCCAAGGAGATGGACGATGCCGAATTCCTCGCCCAGGTCCTGAGCCGGGTCAAGCGCCTGGGCCTGGTGCGCATCGACAGCGCCACCGTGGCTGCCTCGGTCGCCGAAGGCGAGACGGGCTACCACGCGGTGGTGCGCATCGCCGGGGATTTCGGTTGGCCGGAATCGGCGGCCACGGTCGTCGACCTGGTCAGCCTGCGCAGGGTCCAGGGGCAGTGGTGGCTGCAGCCGGGGCTCGAGGCCCAGGTCATGATCGACGGCCTCAAACAGGCGCGCATGCGCGATCTCGGCAGAAAGGCTGAACGGACGCCGGGCGAAGCCGGCGACTGACCGGCGGGCGCCATACCCGCCGCGGATGCGCCGAATCATTGGCCCACAGGTCGCATTCACCGCCGCGGGCTGGTACAATCCCGCCGCTTTTCAAGCACTTCCAAACGGGACCTGCTTGGGCGGCAATCCTTAACTTAAGCAAGCGGCGGGCCAGGCGGTGCGTCGGAGCGATTTTCTCGCGACCGATTCGCTTCTGCGGGCCCCGCGTCTATAGAGAACACAGTCATGTCGATCGACACCAGCAAGATCATTGAAGACAACAAGCGCGGCGCTGCCGACACCGGTTCGCCGGAAGTCCAGGTCGCCCTGCTCACCGCCCGCATCGAGTTGCTCACCGGCCACTTCAAGCAGCACAAGCAGGACCACCACAGCCGCCGCGGCCTGCTGATGATGGTCAACCGTCGTCGCAGCCTGCTTGACTACCTCAAGCGCAAAGACGGCGATCGCTACAAGGCTCTGATCGAAAAGCTCGGTCTGCGCCGCTAACCGGACACCTAACCGCGGCGCAGCGATGCGCCGCGGTTTGTTTTGGCGGGGATGAAAACCCGCGTGGCGCTGCAGGAGGCAACGCCGCCTGCGCTCGATGAGCGCATGGCTTCGACCTGGCGAAACCGGGTCACGTGCCACGCGGCCGGTCGGACCGGCGCAACGCACACCCACCTATTGGTCGCCGGCGCCGGCGGCCGACCGGAGCGGGGCAAGGGCCCCGACCGGAACGCATAGATACCGAAGGAACCCACCCGTGGCAAAAATTACCAAGACCTTCCAATACGGCAACCATCAGGTGACCCTGGAGACCGGCGAAATCGCCCGTCAGGCCGGCGGCGCCGTCATCGTGAAGATGGAGGACACCGTATTGCTGGTGACGGCCGTCGCCGCCAAGAGCGCGCGCGAAGGCCAGGACTTCTTCCCGCTCACCGTGGATTACCAGGAGAAGTTCTACGCCGGCGGTCGCATCCCGGGCGGCTTCTTCAAGCGCGAAGGCCGGGCGACCGAGAAGGAAACGCTGATCTCGCGCCTGATCGACCGTCCGATCCGTCCGCTGTTCCCGGAGGACTACCGTAACGAAGTCCAGATCATCGCCACGGTCATGTCGATGAATCCGGAAATCGACGGCGACATCCCGGCCCTGATCGGCGCCTCGGCCGCGCTCGCGCTGGCCGGCACCCCGTTCCAAGGCCCGATCGGCGCGGCCAAGGTGGGTTACAAGAACGGCCAGTACCTGCTCAACCCGACCGCCGCCGAGCTGGCCGAGTCCGAGCTCGAGCTCGTCGTCGCCGGCACCTCGAACGCGGTGCTGATGGTCGAATCCGAAGCCAAGATGCTGTCCGAGGACGTCATGCTCGGCGCGGTGATGTTCGGCCATCGCGAAATGCAGAAGGTCATCAACATCATCAACGAGCTCGTCGTCGAAGCCGGCACCAAGCCGTCGACGTGGGAAGCTCCGGCCAAGAACGAAGCGCTGATCGCCGCGCTCAAGGAAGCCGTCGGCGACCAGCTCGTCTCGGCGTTCCAGGTGCGCGACAAGCTGCAGCGCCGCGACGCCATTAGCGCGATCAAGAAGGACGTGCTGCAGCGCCTGGCCGGCCGCGCCGAAGCCGACGGCTGGAGCGCCTCGGAGCTGTCGAAGGAATTCGGCGAACTCGAATACCAGACCATGCGCAACTCGGTGCTCGACACCAAGGTCCGCATCGACGGCCGCGCCCTCGACACCGTGCGCCCGATCGCCTCGCGCGTCGGCGTGCTGCCGCGCACCCACGGCTCCTCGCTGTTCACCCGCGGCGAGACCCAGGCCATCGTGGTCGCCACCCTCGGCACCGCGCGCGACGGCCAGATCATCGACGCCGTCTCGGGCGAGTACAAGGAACACTTCCTGTTCCATTACAACTTCCCGCCTTACTCGGTCGGCGAAGCCGGCCGCATGATGGGCCCGAAGCGCCGCGAAATCGGCCACGGCCGCCTCGCCAAGCGCGGCGTGCTCGCGGTCATGCCGACGATGGAAGAATTCCCGTACACCATCCGCATCGTCTCGGAAATCACCGAGTCGAACGGCTCGTCCTCGATGGCTTCGGTCTGCGGCAGCTCGCTGGCGCTGATGGACGCCGGCGTGCCGATCAAGGCGCCGGTCGCCGGCATCGCGATGGGCCTGGTCAAGGAAGGCGACAACTTCGTCGTCCTGTCGGACATCCTGGGCGATGAAGATCACCTCGGCGACATGGACTTCAAGGTGGCCGGTACCGCCGAAGGCATCTCGGCGCTGCAGATGGACATCAAGATCCAGGGCATCACCGAAGAGATCATGAAGGTCGCGCTGGGCCAGGCGAAGGCCGGCCGTCTGCACATCCTCGGCGAGATGGCTCACGCCCTCACCGAGTCGCGCACCGAGCTGTCCGAGTACGCGCCGCGCCTGCTGACCATGAAGATCCACCCGGACAAGATCCGCGAAGTGATCGGCAAGGGCGGCTCGACCATCCAGGCGATCACCAAGGAAACCGGCACCCAGATCGACATCCAGGACGACGGCACCATCGTCATCGCTTCGGTCAACGCCGCCGCCGCGCAGGCCGCGAAGGCGCGCATCGACCAGATCGTGTCCGACGTCGAGCCGGGCCGCATCTACGAAGGCAAGGTCGCCAAGATCATGGACTTCGGCGCCTTCGTGACGATCCTGCCGGGCAAGGACGGTCTGGTCCACGTCTCGCAGATCTCCAACGAGCGCGTCGAGAAGGTCAGCGACAAGCTCAAGGAAGGCGACGTGGTCAAGGTCAAGGTGCTGGAAGTCGACAAGCAGGGCCGCATCCGCCTGTCGATGAAGGCCGTCGAAGAAGGCGAGGGCGTCGCCGCCGAGTAATCGGCACACGCAACGTCGGATTCGAGAAAAGCGGGCTTCGGCCCGCTTTTCTTTTGTGCGGTTTAGTTACGTGTGCGCCATCAGTGCTCGAGCACGCTCACGCTGGTCACGTACTGCGAGTCGGCGGTCCATGGCGAGGGGTTGCCTACGCCAAGGCCGACCTGCAGGGTCTTGCCGGCGATGTTGCCCAGATCGAAGTAACGCATCGGCACCAGCGCGCCCGGGCACCAACTGCGCGGGTTGGTGGTGGTGTTGTTGCGGAAGATGCCGGGGTTGCCGCGCGGGCTGAACTGTTCGTAGCTCGCGCAGTCGGTCCGGGTGCTGAAGGCGGCGATCTGCGCGCCGTTGAGTTTCACCGCGATGTTGGTGTGGGTGTATTCCTGGCCGCCGCTGGACGCGCCGTAGCCGGCGATGCTGACGGCGAGGGTAGCGATGCCGAGGTTGGCGGTGTGCGAGACCGTGGCGGTGGCGATGCTGTCGTCTTTTTCCGACGAGCGCGACAGCAGGCCGATCACGTCCGGGTCGCTGCCGGGCGTCAGCGCCTGGGTCGAGACCAGAGCCAGCGAGTACTTGAAGCCGACTTCGGCGATCGCCGGGTCGGTCACGCCGTGCTGTTCGCAGGCATCGCCGCCGTATTGCGGATTGGCGCCGCCGCTGATGCCGACCCAGACGTCGCGGTCGGGGTTGGCCAGCGCGGCCGCATACGGGTTCATCGGCGCATCGGGGTAGACGCGGGGCGCCTTGCTGCCCTGCCACATGTCGCTGAACGGCGAAATGAAATCGGTGAAGGTCACTCGCGGCGTGTCGACGGTCGGCGTGACGCCTTTCGGCGTGCTGATGAAGAAGGCCGAGGCGAAGCGATCGTAGGGATCGCACTGGGCGTGGTAGGTGATGCGCAGGGCGACGTCGTCGCCGATCCTGGCCTTCTCGGCGTCGCTGAGCTTGCGGGCGTACTCGGTGCCGCGCTTCCACATCAGCACGCCCGCAGGCGGCGTGTAGGTAGTCGGCTCGGTGCTGCGGTAGATGCCGAACTGCGGCACCTGGTCGAGCACCTGCACCAGTTTCTCGCTCGCCGGCGGTGCATCGTGGACTTCGAACTCGTAGATGCGCGCGGCCGTGTCGCTGCCCTGGGTCGGCGTGGCGATGTCGAGGCGGACGTAGCGCGCGCTGGTCGCCGCGATCGGGTGGATGCTGACGTTGGCGCTGTTGTTGCTCACGCTGACCGCGGTGGTCCAGGCACTGCCGTTGGCCGAGGTCTGGATGCTGAAGTTCTTGCTGTTGAACGATGCGGGCTCGCCGCCGGCGCCGGCATGCCTGACGACGAAGCTCGATATCGAGCGGCCGGCGCCGAGGTCGACCTGCAGCCAACGTTTGCTGGCCGAAGAGCAGAACTTGTCGCTGTTGCCGCCGGCAGTGCTGCCGTTGAAGGCTTTCGCCGGCGCTTCGTTGGCGTTGCAGGCGGCCGAGCCGGTGGCGAGCCGGTTCAGGGCGAGGTTGGCGGCCGAGGCGGTGCCGGCCAAGCCCAGGCACAACAGCAGGCTCGCGAACGGCAGGGCGGGGTGCAGGATCGGCCGGGGTGGTGGAGCGCTCAATCTCGATGGCATGAGGATGTCCTTGAGTACGCGGAGGCCGGCTCGACGATCGGCCGCCGCGACGGTCGCGCGGCAACGGGCGGATCGAGCGGCCCGGGAACCGCGGGGGCCGCCGCGGCGGAGACCAAACGGTTTAGATCGATCCAAATCCGAGGTTAGGGCAGCGCCGGGGCGCACGTGCCGGCCGCAGGCCCGCTCGGGGGACGATTTAAGAGCACTCGTTCGCAGTTTCGGATCGCGGCTCGATCGGCCGGCGGGCGGGCGGCGCCGGCCGCACCGGCGTGCTGTACTCGCGGCGCAGGCTCATGGCGCGTCGCGTTCGCGGCTCCGGCTCGTGGCGCGCGGCGTCGCGGCTGC
>NZ_JBPKJP010000124.1:0-9755 GCF_051217035.1 Lysobacter sp. 1R34A | reverse complement strand
GGCCGCGCGTCGGGACGGCGGCCGCCGTAGCCTCGGGCGTCACATCGGCGGCCGCACAATGGCGCTCGCCGGGCCGCTGCGCCGGCCGTCACCGGAGGAATCGATGCGCCTGGAAGGCAGTCAGGAAACCTTGCTGATCACCCTCTACGCCAAGGCGATGGACAACCGCGCCACACCGTCGATTTTGCGCGACGCTCTGGCCGACGACCTGGTCCGCCACATCGACTACGACTTCGAGCGATTCGGCCTGAGCGCGTCGGACATCCGCGGCTTGGCGCTGCGTTCGCGGATCATCGACGGCTGGACCCGCGCCGCACTGCAATCGCGCGCCGACACCCTGGTACTGCACCTGGCCTGCGGCCTGGACTCGCGGGTGTTCCGGGTCGACCCGCCGCTGGAAGTGGACTGGATCGACCTCGATTTCCCCGAGGTGATCCGTCTGCGCGAGGAACTGCTGCCGCAGCGCGCCGGGCGTTACCGCACCTTGCCGAGCAACGTCATGGAGCCGGACTGGATCGAGCGCCTCGACAACGATCGGCCTGTGCTGGTGATCGCCGAAGGCCTGTTTCCCTATCTCGACGAGCACCGCGCCCGCGAACTGGTGCGGCGCCTGATCGAGCGCTTCCCGCAGGGCGGGCAGCTGCTGTGCGACCTGTACAGCCCGCTCGCGCTGCGCCTGCTGCGCCACGCCAGCATGATCCGCGCGACCCGGGCGCGGATCGGCGACTGGACCCGCGGCGGCCCGCGCAGCCTGGAGGCCTGGCATCCGCGCCTGCAATTCGTCGACGAGCCGCGCCTGAGCGAAGTCGCCGAGGTGACCGAATTGCCGCGTGCGCAGCGTTGGCTGTTCAAGCTCTACGACCGCTCCGAATGGCTGCGCAACCTGGGGCGGGTGGCGCGCTTTCGTTTCTGAGGCGCGGGACCCTTATTCCGCCAAGGCCGGGTCCGGCTTGCGAAACGCGATCGCCAAGCGGTTCCAGGCGTTCATCGAGATCGCCGCATAGGTCAGTGCGACCAGGACGTGGTCGCTGAACTGCTCGCGGACCCCGGCATATACCGCATCCGACACCGGCGCCTGGTTGACCGCGGTGATGGCTTCGGCCCAGGCCAGGGCGGCGCGTTCGCGCGCGTTGAACGGGCCCTCGGCCCAGACCCGCAGCAGGTGCAGGCGGCGGTGGCTCTCGCCGCGCGCGACCGCCTCTTCGGTGTGCACGCGCAGGCAATAGGCGCAGCCGTTGATCTGCGAGATGCGCACGTTGACCAGATCGATCAATGCGCGTTCCAGGCCGCTGTGGTCGACATAGTTCTGCAGGCCGGCGAGGGCGCGAGTGCCGTGCGGATCGACGGCGTTGTAATCCAGGCGGGCGGACATGGCGGTCTCCATCGGATGAGCGTCTGCGACGCGATGACGCCACGTTAGGATGTCCGTTCCTGAAAGGCATTCCGCCACGGATGCAAGCCGAGATTGCATGAACGAACAATCCTTGGGCTGGGACGACTACCGCTTCATCCTCGCGATCGGCCGCGCCGGCTCCCTGAACGGCGCGGCCAAGCGCCTGGCGGTCAGTCACCCGACCGTGTTCCGACGCATCAATGCGATCGAGCGAGCGCTCGGAGCGCGCCTGTTCGAACGCGCTCGCGACGGCTACACGGCGACCCCGACCGGCGAGGAAGTGATCGCGGTCGCCGCCGAGATCGAAACGCGGATCGCCGCGACCGAGCGGCGCCTGGCCGGCCTGGACGCGCGCCTCAGCGGCCGCATCCGCGTGACCACGGTCGAGCCGGTGCTGTACGGCCTGTTGCCGCCGCTGCTGGCGCGGTTCCGCCGCGAGCACCCCGGCATCGTCCTCGAACTGGTCGCCGACAATGCCGTGCGCGACCTCAGCCGGCGCGAGGCCGATGTCGCCCTGCGCCCGGGCGGCAAGCCGCCGGAGGGCCTGATCGGACGCAAGGTCGCGCGCTTGGCCGCGGCGGTGTACCGGCCGCGCGCGCTGCGGCTGCCGCGCGGCGCCGGCCCCGAGACCCTGGCCGACTGCGACTGGGTGGTGCCCGACGACAGCCTGGCGCATATCGGCATGGCGCAATGGCTGCATCGCCAGCGCTACGACGAACGTGCGGTGCTGCGCGCCAACAGCCTGCTGGCCTTGCGCGACGCGGCCGCGAACGGCATCGGCCTGGCGGTCTTGCCCTGTTTCCTCGGCGATGCCGACCGCCGCCTGGCGAGGGTCGGCGAGCCGCTGGAGGGGCTGGCAGCGGATCTTTGGCTGTTGAGCCACCCCGACCTGCGCCGCACCGAGCGCATCCGGGTGTTCAGCGAGGCCATGCGCGAGGGATTGGCCCGCCTGCAGCCGATGCTGGATGGCCGGCGCGCGGCCGCTCAGGCCGTAGAAGGCCGGTAGGGCGTCCGCACCTGCATCCGTGAAGCCGGTCCGTCCCCATCGTCCGATACAAAAAGTCCACAGTTACTTTTGAAACCTGTGACTTAACGCACATCACATTAGGAAAAATCCTACACGCTTAGGGGTGTTCCGACGACGGTTTACTGTTCACGCAAGACGCATCTTTTGATTGCTCCGACGGCATCCGGATACAGATTCGCCCTGAGGCGAACTTCCCCCCACCGCGCCGGCTGAACTTTTACAAGGATGAATCATGTTTCGCGTCGAACTGAAGCAGCGTGATGGCAGCGACGACAGTGCGCTGGCGGTAGCGATTGCCGAGATCGCGCAGGAATACCGCAGCGCCGAAGCGGCGTTGCGCGCAGTACTGCCGCAGGCCAGGCGATACGCCGCGCACGCCCCGAAGGGGTTGTGGCTGCGTATCTACGATGCCGATTCGCAGCCCGTGTTTGGCACGTTGGTTCCCTAGGGCCGACGTGCGGTTTGCGCCGCCCGGCTGACAGGAGTCTGGCCGGGCGGCGCGGGCCTCCCTGCGTCGCACCGCGGGCGCCGAGCGCGCCGGTCTGCCGCTGGCCCAAGGCGGCGTTCTCGATACGGCCCGAAAGCCGGCTGCCGCTTTGTCGGCCGCTTCCAGAAAGGCGCGGTTCTTTCGACTGTAGGAGCGGCGCAAGCCGCGACCGCATTCTGGCCGGTCGCGCCGTAGCTGCGGATTCGCGGTCGCAGCCCACGCAGCTCCTACAGGGGCTCTAGAAAGAATCGCTGAGGCTCTTGGCTCCAGAAGGCGTCGTCGCTGCTCCTGGGTAGGAGCAGCACGAGCCGCGACCGCGTTCTGTCCGGTCGCGCCGTAGCTGGGGATTCGCGGTCGCAGCTCACGCAGCTCCTACAGGGGCTCCGGAAAGAATCGCTGGGGCTCTTGGCTCCAGAAGGCGTCGTCGCTGCTCCTGGGTAGGAGCGGCGCGAGCCGCGACCGCGTTCTGTCCGGTCGCGCCGTAGCCGCGGTTCCGCGGTCGCAGCTTGCGCAGCTTCTACAGCGATCTCGGAAAGATCCGCGCACGCCATAAGTGCGACGGCCAGCCCCGGCTTCTGCGTTTCCTACGCCTTATCGATCCAGCCTCGCGCCCTCGCCACGATCAGGTCGGCCGGGGTGTCCAGGTCGTAGTGCAGCTCCGCGGCGTGCAGCCGCCAGACTGTCTCGGCGGGCAGGCGCTTGAGGGCGGCGCCGAAGCCGCGGTCGCCGCGCAGATGCCCGGCCTCGCGCCAGACGGCCGCGGCGATTACCGCCGGTATCCCGAGCGCATCGCCATGTTCGGTCGCGGCGCAACCCGACGCGGCCGATGCGGCGCCTTCGAGCAAGGCCTGCAGGTGCCCCGCATCCAGCGCCGGCTGATCGCAGCCGAGCACCAGCACGGGGCCTTCGAAGCCGCTCAGCGCGCGCGCCGCCACGCGCAGGCTGCTGGCGAGGCCTTCCTCCCAGCCGTCGTTGCCGAGGCATTCGACCGGCAGGTCGGCGACGGACGCGGCCATCGCATCGCTGTGCGCGCCGAGCACCACCAGGACCCGTCGTGCAGCGGTCGCGGTAGCCAGCCGCGCGGCGCGGTGGAGCAGGCTTTCGCCGTCGCGACGCAGCGCTTGCTTGGGCTGTCCGAGGCGGCGGCTCGCGCCGGCGGCCAGTACCACCGCGACATGCGCCATCGCTCAGGGCTCGCCGTGACGATGGGTCTGCAGTTGCGCGGCGATGCTCAGGGCGATCGCTTCCGGGCCTTCGCCGCCGAGCTTGAGGCCGATCGGCGAATGCAGGCGCGGCGCCAGCGAGGCCTGTGCCGAGGCCGGCAGCACGCGGAACAAGTCTTCGCGCCGCCGCACCGGGCCGAGCAGGCCGACGAAACCGATCTGCTGGCCGTTGGCGCTTTCGGCCAGATGCTCGAGCGCTTCGCGATCCAGATCGAAGTGGTGGTGCATCACCAGCGCGGCGTCGTGCGGCCGCGCGGTCGCCAGGGCCTGCGCCGGGCTGCGTTCGATCGCGTGATCGGCGAGGGCGCCGGCGGCGCTCCATCGCGAGCGCCGTTCGACCAGGGTGACGACCCAGCCCAGAGTGCGCAGCAGCGGCAGCAGGGTAGGAGTTTCCGGGCCGGCGCCGAACACCAGCACCGACGGCGGCGCCGGAACCTCGAGCTTCCACTGCGCCGTCTCGGCCGAGGCCCACGGCGGGGTGTTGACCGCGAGGGTCCAGCGCATGCGTTCGTCGCCGACGGTGGCGGCCAGGGCGCCATGGCTGCGCAGGTCGATTTGCAGGTCGCCATGGCCGCGCCGCCACTCGTCGATCAAGGCAGGCCATTCGCGCAGCGCCGCCAGCGGCAGCAAGGCCAGGCGCAGGCGGCCGCGGCAACCGACCGCGGACCCGGCGAACAAGTCCTCGTCGCTGCGGGTGTCGATATCCATCCATTCGATGCCCTGCGATTGCGCCGCGTCCTGCGCGCGCAATTCGATGTCGGGTTCGATGCAACCGCCGCTGAGCCAGCCGACTTGGCCGTCGCGCGCGCCGAACAAGGCCATCGCGCCGGGCCGCACGTAGGTCGAGCCTTCGGTTTCTAGGACGATCGCCAGGCTGGCCGGGTCGCCGCGCGCGGCCGCGGCCGCGCTGGCCTCGAGCACTGCCCGCGGACCGCCCGGCGCGCTGCGCTTCGCAAGTGCGGGGTCCGGCGAGTCGGCCATGCGTGCGCCCAGGGGCGGAGGAGCTTCGAGTCTAGAACGTTCGCGGCGCCGATGGCGTTGCGTCGCATCATGCCGGCCGGCGCCGGCAGTTTTGGGCAAGCCGCCGACGCGGCCCGCGTGCGAAACGCCTCGGGCGTGCCGCAAGGTTCGCGAACGAGCCGCCGACTTGCGTCGCAAAACCGGCGCGGACGTTCGGAGAATCCGGCAAGCGCCGCGTTGGCTCGCTCCATTCCGGCATCGCCGGCGATCTGGCGGCAGTCAATTTTGAGGAGTAGGCTCGGGCAACCCCAGCCGCCGCGAGGGAATCATGAAGCTTCTTGTCAACGGCACCGAACACGAGGTCGCCGCGCCACCGGACATGCCCCTGCTGTGGGTCCTGCGCGACCTGATGCACCTGACCGGTACCAAGTTCGGCTGCGGCATCGCCCAATGCGGCGCCTGCACGGTGCATGTCGACGGCGCGCCGCGACGCGCCTGCGTCACCCCGGTCGCCAGCGTCGAAGGCAAACAGATCACCACCATCGAAGGCCTGTCGCCGGACGGCAGCCATCCGGTGCAACGCGCCTGGGCCGAGATCGACGTGGTCCAGTGCGGTTATTGCCAGTCCGGCCAGATCATGTCGGCGGCGGCCTTGCTGACCCAGATCCCCAAGCCGACCGACACCGACATCGACCAGGCCCTGTCCGGAAACATCTGCCGCTGCGGCACCTACCCGCGCATCCGCGCGGCGGTGAAGCGCGCGGCCGAAATCGGCAAGGCCTGATCGCCTCATCCCCCACGACGTCATGCTCGCAGCGCCGGCGGTCCGGGCGCTTTAGGAGGTCGATGTGAATACCGTACCGGCGCCGTCGCGGCGCCAGTTCCTCAAGGCCGGCGCTCTGATCGGCGGCGGCCTAGTGGTCGGCTTCGTCGTGCCCGGCGCCAAGCGCTTCGCCCACGCCGACCCGGCCGCGGCCGCGGCGGTGTCGAGCGGCTTCGTGCCCAATGCCTTCCTGCGCATCGGCGACGACGACACCGTCACCGTGCTGATCTCGCATTCGGAGATGGGCCAGGGCGTGTGGACCGGCCTGGCGATGTTGATCGCCGAAGAACTCGACGCCGACTGGTCGAAGATCAAGGTCGAACACGCGCCGGCCGCGCCGGCGTATGCGCATACCGCCTTCGGCATGCAGATGACCGGCGGTTCGACCAGCACCTGGTCGGAGTTCGACCGCTATCGCCAGGCCGGCGCGACCGCGCGCGCCTTGTTGGTGGCGGCCGCGGCGCAACGCTTCGGCGTACCGGCCGAGCAGGTCCGCACCGAAAACGGCGTGGCCATCGCCGGCGACAAGCGCGCGCGTTACGGCGAGCTCGCCGCCGAGGCGGCCAAGCTGCCGGCGCCGAGCGCGCCGCAGACGCTCAAGGAAGCCAAGGACTGGAAGATCATCGGCAAGCCGACCAAGCGCCTGGACTCGCCGGAGAAGATCACCGGCAAGGCCAAGTTCGGCATGGACGTGCAGTTCGACGGGCTGCTGACCGCGGTGGTGGCGCGCGCGCCGGTGTTCGGCGGTACGGTCAAGTCGTTCGACGCGGCGCCGGCCAAGGCCGTGCCCGGGGTGCGCGACGTGCTGCAGGTGCCGAGCGGCGTGGCGGTGATCGCCGATCACTACTGGGCGGCGAAACAAGGCCGCGACGCCTTGGTGATCGATTGGGATCTCGGCCCGAACGCCAGCCTGGACAGCGCGAAACTGCGCGAGGAATTCCGCAAGCTCGCCGCCACCGAGGGCGACATCGCCGCCCAGGCCGGCGACGTCAAGGGCGCGCTGGCGAAAGCCGCCAAGACCGTCGAGGCCGAGTACAACGTGCCCTATCTGGCGCATGCGCCGATGGAGCCGCTGAACTGCACGGTCAAGATCGAGGCCGACCGCTGCGAGATCTGGACCGGCACCCAGTTCCAGACCGTCGACCAGCAGGTCGCGGCCAAGATCACCGGGCTCAAGCCCGATCAAGTGCAGATCCACACCATGTTCCTCGGCGGCGGTTTCGGCCGTCGCGCCACCCCGACCGCGGACTTCGTCACCGAAGCCGTGCACGTGGCCAAGGCCGCGGGCAAGCCGGTCAAGACCGTGTGGTCGCGCGAGGACGACGTGCGCGGCGGCTATTACCGGCCGATGTACCTGCAGCGCGCGCGCATCGGCCTGGATGCGCAGGGCGTCCCGGTGGCGTGGGAGCACGTGCTCGTCGGGCAGTCGATCATCGCCGGCACGCCGTTCGCCGGGGCGATGATCAAGAACGGTATCGACGCGACCTCGGTCGAGGGCGTCGCCGACTCGCCGTATCTAAAGGAAATCGCCGACTACCGCGTCGACCTGCATTCGCCGAGCACCGGCGTGCCGGTGCTGTGGTGGCGTTCGGTCGGGCACAGCTACAACGCCTTCGTCATGGAAAGCCTGATCGACGAGTTGGCCCATGCCGCCGGCAAGGACCCGGTCGAATACCGCCGCTCGCTGCTCAAGCAGCATCCGCGCCATCTGGCGGCGCTGGACCTGGTCGCCGACAAGGCCAGCTGGGGCACGGCCCTGCCGGCAGGTCGCGCGCGCGGCGTCGCGGTGCACGAATCCTTCGGCAGTTTCATCGCCCAGGTCGCCGAAGTCTCGGTCGAGCCCAAGCCCGGCGGGGGCCACGGCATCCGCGTGCACCGTTTCGTCTGCGCGATCGACTGCGGCTTGGCGGTCAATCCCGACGGCGTGCGCGCACAGATGGAATCGGGCATCAACTTCGGCCTCGGCGCGGCGCTGTACAGCCAGCTGACCTTCAAGGACGGGCGGGTGCAGGAATCGAACTATCACGACTACCGCGTGCTGCGCCTGGACGAGGCGCCGCAAATCGAAGTGCACATCGTGCCGAGCACCGAGAAGATGGGCGGCGCCGGCGAGCCCGGCACCGCGCCGGTCGCGGCGGCGGTGGCCAATGCGGTGTTCGCGCTCAATCAACAGCGGCTGCGCGAATTGCCGCTGCAGTTGCCGGCCTGAGGAGACGACGATGCGTGCACTGATCCTCGCCATCGCGGCGCTCGCCGCGACCGCCTGCGGACCGAAGGTGAGCCCCGAGCAACGCGAACAGGCGGTCGCCGCGTTCGCGACCGTGCAGCAGGTGTTCCAGCACCCGCGCTGCCAGAACTGCCATATCCCCGGCGACCAGCCGCTGCAATTCGACGCCGGCCTGCCGCATGCGATGGGCGTGGTGCGCGGCCCCGAAGGCAAGGGCGCGGCCGGCCTGCCGTGCTCGACCTGCCACGGCGAAGCCAATCTGCCGGCCAGCTACGGCCCGAACGCGCCGCCGGGCGCGCCGCATTGGCAACTGCCGCCGCCGGACCACAAGATGGCCTGGATCGGCCTGCCGGCGCCCAAGCTGTGCGAGATGATCAAGGACCAGAAGAGCAACGGCGGCCGCGATTTCGCCGCGCTGCTCAAGCACGTCAGCGAAGACAAGCTGGTGCTGTGGGGCTGGGCGCCGGGCGGCGAACGCAAGCCGGTGTCGGTGCCGCACCCGGAATTCGTCGCCAAGTTCAAGACCTGGGCCGACGCGGGCGGGCCATGTCCGGCGTCGTAGCCGGTCGCGAATCATCGTGTCGATGCGGTTGATCTTTGAGGCTCCTACCCCCTGATGCGCGCTTCAGTGACCGGGCGTAGCGCCGCAAGCCCCGCTCTCGATCTGCAGGGTGCAGTGCCCGATGCCGAAGCGCTCGTCTAGCTGCCGGACCAGTTGGCCGCGCAAGCCGTCGGCATCGACACTAGGATCGACGACCAGGTGGGCGGTCATCGCCACGGTGCTCGAGCCCAACGACCACACGTGCAGGTCGTGCACGTCGGTGATGCTCGGTGCCTCCAGCAGCAGCGCACGCACTGCGGTGAGGTCGATGCCGTCCGGCACGCCTTCCATGAGCACGTTGCCGGCCTCGCGCAACAGGGTCCAGGTGCGCGGCAGCACCCACAGACCGATCAGCACCGCGAGGATCGGATCGACCACGGTCCAGCCGGTGAAACGGATGATCAGGGCGCCGGCGATCACCGCGACCGAGCCGAGCATGTCGCTCCACACTTCGAGGTAGGCCCCTTTCATGTTGAGGCTTTCGCCGCTGCCGGCCTTGAGCAGGCGCATCGCCACCAGGTTGACGACCAGGCCAAGCGCGGCGATCGCCAACATGCCGGTGGTCGCGATCTGCGGCGGCTCGCTGAAGCGGCCGAAGGCTTCCCACAGGATGTAGGCGGCGACCGCGAACAGCATCAGGCCGTTCGCCATCGCCCCCATCGCTTCCATGCGTGCGTAGCCGTAACTGCGCCTGGCGTCGGCCGGTTTGCGGCTCAGCCGCACCGCGGTCAGCGCGATCATCAGCGCCAGGGTGTCGGTGCCCATGTGCGCGGCATCCGACAACAGCGCCAGGCTGTTGGTCAGGAAGGCGCCGGCGACTTCGGCGACGAGAAAACCGCCGGTCAAGCCGAGCGCCCACCACAGGGGGCGCTCGTGGCGGATCGCGGTGTTGCCGTGGTCGTGTCCGCTGCCCATCTCGTTGCTCCTTGGTCTTGGACCGGCCGCGCCCGGCGACCGGTCTGGATCGCGGCGGGCCGCGCCTGCGGCCCGCCGGGGCGCCGCCTCAGCGGGCGG